>NZ_JABXKM010000317.1 GCF_017115025.1 Nostoc sp. NOS(2021)
ACCCTAACCCTCCCCTTGTAAAGGGGAGGGAACTGGATTTCTTGTTTCCCCCCTTGTAAAGGGGGGATTAAGGGGGGTAATTCGACTTGTGTGTACACCGCACCGAGGCTTTGATTCTTACTCCCCTTCCCTACAAGGGAAGGGGTTGGGGGTTAGGTTTGAGAGAAAGTTTCACACGGAGTTAATCAACCTTTTAATCAGCAATTAAAGTGACTCGTCCTTGTGAGCCGTAGCCAACTTCACTAATATAAAGGTTGGGGTCGTGAAGCTCGGCAATTATATTTTGTACTGACTGTTTAGCATCAAGTCTGGGACTTAGATCGATCGCACGAGTGAAAACCTTTGGCCATTCCCATCTCAGAGTTTTGGTTAACCCGAACAAACCAGCACCGATCGCACCGAAGTTGACTTTGTACTCTAACCCAAAAGCGCCATCGAGATGAGCGACTGTGCAAAAACAACTACGTCCATGACGTGCGGCTTCGTTTAGAGAAGGTTTGAGGTGTTTCGCCATCAAAAATACGTGCTTGACGATCGCCTTTTCTGATTCGTTATAGGAAATACTTCCGGTGTTATTTGCTACAAAGATTGGATGTAGATGGATGAAAGCCCCAATCGTTCCGCAGTGAGATGCGATCGCTTGCAATTGTTGTTGAAGATGTTCTTCACTCAAGTTTGCTAAGGTGACGCGGGTTACTCCTGTGGGTAAGGGCGCTTGTTGGGCGATCAGCGATTGGGGGAAGCTGATAACTACTACTTTCCAGCCTTTTTCGATTAGGGATTCAGTTAATTTATAAGTGGTGAGGGAACCATCATCGGTAATTAAACCGATGTGTCCCTCTGGTAACGTGAAATCCAAATAATCGGGCTGTGGTAAGCTTCTGAGTTTGACGGGATGGCGCTGGATATTATGCTCTAATTCCGGTGGTTGTTGGACAAACTCAGGCTCAGACTTTTTTTTTTCACCTCCAGCCAACTGCTGTAGGTAATCGACTATTTGACCGATGGTGCGGAGTTCTCCGAGTTCTTCGATGTTTGGCTTGGGTAAGTTGGGGTACATTTCTTGCATCGCCCCTAGTATTTCTACCCGTTTGATCGAGTCAATCCCTAAATCGGCTTCCATGTCCATTTCCAGTTCCAGCATCTCGACTGGATAGCCGGTCTTATCGCTGGTGATTGCTAATAGGGTTTCACCTAAATCTGCAAATTCGTCACTTGTTGCGGGTTCTGGTTCTGGGTTGAATGCGACAACTACGTTGAGTTCGGGTGAAGTAACTACCTCAACTACGGGTGCAGTCTCTATTGAAATCTCGGTTGGTTGTTGTACTTCGTGAATTGCAATTTCTACCGAAACACTTTTAGAAACCTGGGATTGCAGATACTCGACAACTTGACCGATGGTGCGTTTTTCTGCGAGTTCTTCTAAATTGGGTTTGGGTAGGCTGGGGTACATTTCCTGTAGCGCCCCTAAGATTTCTACCCGTTTGATCGAGTCAATTCCTAAATCCGCCTCCATGTCCATATCCATTTCCAGCATCTCGACTGGGTAGCCCGTCTTGTCGCTGGTGATGGCTAAGAGGTTTTTATCTAAGTCAACAATATCGATGGTTGCGCCAGATACAGGTGCAGCAGTTGTGGGTGCTGCTTCTGGGGTGAATGCAACAACTTCGTTGACTGGAGGTGAGCTAATTTTGACTACAACCTCGGCTTGGGATTCTACTACTGGGACAGGTGGCGCGACTACAGGCTCTACTGTCTCAAAAGTAGGGATTGGGGAGAAGAGATTAGGGAGTAAAGAAGGAGAATTTTCATCCTTCTTAGAAGTGGGAGATACAGAAGTTTCAACTACAGGCTCTAACACCTGGAGAGGTGCTTGAGTAACATTTAAGCCATTTTTAGCAACTGGCTCAGTTACAGGCAAAGGTTGGCTTTCTACTATCTTTGTAGTAACGGGTACGGCTGCATCAGTAACAGTTGTTTCTGTGGTGAAATGATGGCGTACCTCATTTAGTTTCTCTGTTAGTTGAGTTGCTCCCTCACCAGAGATGATTTGAGAATATTCTTGCTGTATGAGTTGGAAAAAGTTTTTGGTATATTCCAACTGCTCTTGGAGATATTGCTCATGGATGCGTAGGGTTTCACCTTGTTGGGAATGAAACTGCATCATGCTACGCTCTAAGCTTTCCATCACAACTAGCTTCATTTTGGCAGTTTCTTCTGTTGATTTACTTTCACTCAACAAAGAATTCTGCTGTTGCATCAGTTGGAAAAATGCTTTGGCGTATTCCATTTGATGATTGAGATAAGTACCGTGAACTTGTAAATTCTCGGCTTGATTTTCCTGAAACTGTGTCAGGAGATATTCTAAACTTTCTAAAAGTTGTTGGTAATTTGTAAGTTTTTCTGGTGTTGGTTGCATCTTAGATTCCTGGGCTGGCTGTGACAGGGTAACAGGATTCATCTGTTGCTCTGTTTGGGTGATGATATTAGCAGTCACAACGTTAGCGATCGCAGGTGTTTTTTTATGTCCGTTAGTCTCTCTAACTGCAAGAGTTGGAGTTACACCTGGGCTGGTAAATAAAGGAGCCGCATCAGAAGATTCAGGGGTAGGTAATGTAACTTTATGCCCATCCTGCAAAGCTAGAGCGAAAGCATTTTTCGTTTTTTCGGATCTATAATTGATGCCGTTTAAACGTACATTTAATGTCTTCTTCGTCTCAATTGGCGGTATAGTTTGGGGAAGTTGATAAGGATCGAGGTTATTCAAAGCCAAACCAATTACCCGCAACTGCACAACCGCTTCTCGCAAAGAGCGATCGCTATTCTTTTGAGTGCTGGGGTTCAAAGATACGGTAATATGAGGGCGATCGCCAAGGATATCTTTTACCAAATTGGTGAGAATTCTCCTCGGCCCAAATTCCACAAAGCAAGTACCACCGGCTGCATAGATATTTTCAATTTCCTGTTTAAACAGCACTGAGTTGGAAAGGTGCGTTTCCAGGATTTTTTGAATACCTTGAGGTTCGTTGGGATACTGCTTACTCGTAACGTTGCTGTAAACAGGGATTTTGGGACTTTGGAACTTGACTGACTTAGTAGCGATCGCAAAGGATTTTTGAGCAAAGGCGATTAGCGGTGTATGGAATGCTGCTGATACAGGCAACAATACAGCTGTATATCCTTTCTCGTGTAAAGCCTCTCTGACTCTCGCTATTTCTGCGGTGGGGCCAGCCAAGACAAATTGAGTTGGAGAATTTTGATTAGCGATCGCAACTTGCGGAAAATGTCTCAGCACAGCTTCAACTTTGCTGATATCTTCTTTGACAGCCAACATACTACCCGCATCATGATCCGGGTCTTCGGGTGCAGCCATTGCTTGACCCCTAGCTTTCACCAGAAACAAGTAGTCTTCAGTACTCAAAACCCCCGCAGCCCATAAAGCTGTCAGTTCCCCAAAGCTATGACCGGCAACAAAATCTGACTTGAACCCAGCTTGTTGCAGTATGCTGTACATCCCTGCACTCAACACCCCGATGGCTGGTTGAGCGTATTCTGTGCGTTGTAAAGCAGCAATTTGGACATTTTTTTCTGCTTCCTCAAACACAGGATGAGGGAAAACAATCTCTGAAAGCGGCTGCAAATTATCTTTGATTAACAAGCTATCCATATAGCCATGAAGACGCCGCATCAAAGGAAAATTCATTACCAGTTCCCGGCCCATCTCCAAGTATTGCGAACCTTGACCAGAAAATAGAGAGACAACTTTTCCACCCAACTCCATACCAGAGGCGCGGTAATAAATCCCTTGGGGATGCTCCCAAGATGCTGCTGTTCCTTTGTGTTTCAGCCAGTCAATGCTAGTTTGCAGCAACTTGCAAGCTTCTTCGAGATTCTCAGCGACAAACCCAAATCTGGCAGCAGAGAGGGGAATCTGTGGCGATTTGCACTCCTTGACTAATTCTGCATAATGTGTGTTGGCTTCAGGCGATACTCCTCCGGAGTCACTTCGTGAACGCAACTTACCTAAAATCTCTTCCGATTTGCTCAACAATTGGTCTACTGTGGGAGCAAATAACAGCACTTCACTAGCACCACTATGTAAGCGGTAAGCGGCGTTTTGGTCAGCTTCATATTCTTCCAAAACTACGTGATAATTGGTGCCGCCAAAACCGAAAGAACTCACCCCGGCGCGTCTCGGTGCTTCCCCTTCAGCACGAATCCAAGGTCTAGTTTCGGTATTCAAATAAAAGGCCGAATTTTTAATATTTAGTTTGGGGTTCGGCTCAGTGATGTTAATTGTCGGCGGTAATACTTTGTGATGTAAAGCCAAAGCAGTTTTAATCAAACTCGCCGCACCCGCAGCCGCTTTTGTGTGTCCAATTTGTGATTTTACACTACCCAAAGCGATGTGCTGTTTTTTGTGATCATGTTCGCCAAAGAAGTCTTTTAAAGATCCGAATTCCGTCGGATCTCCAGCCATTGTACCAGTGCCATGTGCTTCCATCAAACCAACAGTAGCGGGAGAGAAACCGGCATCTTCATAAGCACGTTCTAAGGCTTTAATTTGGCCTTCTTTACGAGGAGCATAAATGCTCTTATAACGCCCATCGCTGGAGGTACCAATACCTTTAATTACGGCATAGATTTTATCGTTGTCGCGTTCAGCATCTTCCAGGCGTTTGAGTACAATCATGCCGATACCTTCACCCAGCATCATCCCATCAGATTTAGCATCGAAAGGTTTGACATTTTCGCTAGGAGAAACCGCCGGTGTTTTGCTAAATGATATGTAAGCCATAATGGTGTTATCGGTATCAACACCACCAGTCAGCATCATATCAGAACGATGCTCAACTAGCTCACTAATTGCCATTTTTAAAGCACCAAAGGAACTAGCGCAAGCGGCATCAACTACGCAATTCATTCCGCCAAAATTTAGGCGATTGGCAATTCTACCCGCGACTACGTTAGCTAACATTCCAGGGAAAGCGTTCTCATCCCATTTCACATAAGCACTTTTGATTTTATCAACGATTTTTTGGGTATCTTCATCGGATAAACCACTGCTTTTAAGTACTTTTTCCCAAATCGGATATTCTAACCTCGCAGAAAGTGGCATTCCTAATTGCTTGGCCATCGCCACGCCTAAGATTACCCCAACAGTTTCGCGGCTAAACTCACGCTTTTCGCCATAACCTGCATCTTCCATTGCCTCTTTCGCAACCACTAAACTTAATAGTTGCGATACATCTGTGACTTCTAAAATGCTGGGTGGTATGCCGAATTCCATCGGGTTAAAATCAACCTCTGGAAGAAAACCGCCTCGTTTACAGTAGGTTTTATCTTCAGTAGTTCTCGGATTCGGATCGTAATAATCCTCGACGCTCCAGTGAGTGGAGGGAACATCAGTAATACAGTCAATTTTGTTTACTATATTTTGCCAGTATTCCCGCAAATTTCTGGCTTTTGGTAATAGAGAAGCCATCCCAACAATGGCGATCGGATTGTGTTGTAATTGTCTGTTAATTTTGTTGATTGACACTGATTTATCTGACTTCATTTTTTTTCCCTCGATAGACTTAATCACAGCCTGTTCACAATTATTGACAAGGCTCTCTAACTCCGCTAAGGCAGTATCAATTGAATAAGCAGACATAGGGCATAGTGAGTACTGTGGATTCTGTAGCTACAGTAATTTCTGTTGCCTACTAAATAATGGAAAACTCTCGTTTTGTAAGCAGTTAGCTATCCTATCTCCGCTAAATGCTTTTTTCTAAATCGACACCACACGACACATACTGCCCTCATAAAGCCTTAGATATATAGGCGATTTTGGCACACAGCGTAGGCGTAGCCCGTCGTAGACATCGCACAAAAATGTTATACAACGCTAGACTCTTGATATTGTGGCAATAGGTCAACCAATTTTGGATTTTAGATTTGCAATTTTAGATTTGCTTTCTTCGTAGCGTTAGCGAGTAATCGAGCGTCGTTAGGAGCGTCTTTTAGATTTGTTCCACCCACAATAAATCGAGGACGAACCAAACAAATCCAAAATCCAAAATCCAAAATCTAAAATTGGCACGGTCGATGACGTTGTTAAAACTGGTAAAATAGTCTTGGAGTGTAATAGCTGCTTGACCAGTGAATTCAATCCATTTGTAATCGTAGAGATTTTGAGCAATGGTATCTGATGGGGCGATGAAAACTGAGGAGTAGCTAAGGGAACAGAAACGCTTTTTTCACCCGAAACCGTTTGATTTTCTAGCTTAACCACACCAACGTAGCTGATGTTAATGACAACGTTCTGTATCTTGAGCAATGTCATAGCCAGTTTCAACGTCCAGGATAATATATTTTATGCTACTTGACCCAGTAAAGTTGACAAGTTCGTTACAGAAAAGACACCGCCTTTCATCCGAATTTATGCAAGTTGAAAAAGTAATTAAACGATCACAAGCTGATAGCAAAGCAGTTATCTTTAGTTATTTTTAATTTCAAAATCTCAATTAAATAACTAGTTTGTCTAACCACTTTAAAGCATTGAATTAATAAAAACACTAACATACTTTACAGAAACTAAATCATTCCTTTAAAGTTATTTTATAAATAGCCCTCTACCATTACTGATGTGAATTTTGAATAAAATTCAGCACAAAAGTGTAATTTATAACTATATAAATGTGTGAGAGATTTACCTCGTTCCCAGTCTCCAACTGGGAATGCCTATGGGAGGCTCCGCCTCTTGACTTGGGGCAGAGCCGCAATGAGTAGCATTTCTAGCCTCTGGCTGGAAACGAGGTTTGAATAGACCACGCGGTAGGGAACATTGCTGTGCCCCTACAACATATATGGTTCAATTAAATGAAAACTGCTGTAAATTAACAATGTAAATCTGTTGTCTAGAACACCAATTCAGTAATCCTCCAAGAACCTCTCCCCCAACCCCTCGACCTTGGCATCAGCCTGCCGTTAGGCAAGCCCAGAGGGGAGTTTGGCTCCCCCAACGCTAGTAGGCAAGGGGGCTGGGGGGTTAGGTTTTTGATTACTGAATCAATGCTCTAGTAAGTAACAATTCAATGAATACATAGATAAATTGAATAACCATAAGTATTTTTCCTCAGAGAAACATCATAATTGAGTCAAAGTTTTTGGTCATTTTTCAATATAAGTTAAGTTAAAAAGCAAAGCAGTTATTTATAAAGCAAATGTTAATTTTTAGTATGTTGCTTGATAAACATAATATAAATCCGAATGTCTTATAGTACACAACCTTGGTAAAAATAATCTGTTAGTAATATCAAATCGGCTTGGTAACTAATCATCTATTAAGATTCAATTGGCAGACTAAAGATTAGTTACGAGTAACTTTATTCAGTCTATAATCTGACTGTGATGAAATATTTTAGTGAGAGAATCAGGACTTATACAAAGTCAATATGTTGACAAAATTCAATTTTTACGCCATACTTAAGGACAAGTTTATCCAAGTTTTGAGTTCATTTTTATTAGCGCTTCGTTGTGATTGAGAGTTAAGTTTTCTGGTTAGCGCTATTGTATTTTACGCTACTGGAATAGATATCAAATTAGGATATAACTTAGGAAGCTTTGAAGTAACACCACCATTAATTTTCACGCCACAAGAGCGAGTTTGGGCGGCAAAAGCGTACAACAATTCATATAAAAGCAATTTAGACCCATCCACTTGATTAAGGTAGAAAACCTAGAGGAAAAGCCCTCTTGGTAATTTGCGGATGAGTCTATTCTAATCCACTAAATATAACCAGGCTATCCCCTAAAAAAGCAGAATTGGAATGAAAATATGGCAGCAAATAAAGAAAGCCGATTGTTCACAAAACCCGTAGGCCGATCGCAAGTAATTTTAGCAGCTTCTCTGACTTTAGCGGCTGGATTAATCGCTTTCTACAGTTTGGCACCGTTTTCGTCTAAACCTAAAGTTGTGACACCGCCAGCGTTTCCTCCAAAAGCTGCCACACCTGCGAAAGTTGCTGTGACTGCCTTGGGACGTTTGGAGCCAGAAGGCGAAGTTACTACTTTGACTGCTCCCACTTCCAATAATGGGGTGCGAGTAGAAAGACTGTTGGTGAAAGAAGGAGATGCGGTTAAAGCAGGGCAATTATTGGCGTATCTAGAAAATTATGGTCGTTCTAGAACAGCATTGCAACAGGCTTTAGACCAGCTGCAAGTTGCCAAAGCTAAATTAGCGCAGGTGAAATCTGGAGCTAAAACCGGAGATGTCGATGCTCAAAAGGCTGCGATCGCGCGTTTAGAGCCACAATATAAAGGAGACGTTGCCACACAACAGGCGACAATAGGCCGCATCCAGGCTGAGGTAGACAATGCTCAAGCCGAGAACGATCGCTATCAGCAATTATACAAACAAGGTGCGATCGCGGCTTCCATAGCAGATACCAAAGCTTTGCAACTAAAGACTACACAACAGCAGCTAACAGAAGCCCAAGCCACCCTCAAGCGGACTCAAGACACATTCCAAGAACAACGCAAGCAAGCACAAGCTACACTCACGAGTATTAGTGAAGTGCGTAGTGTAGATGTTCAAGTAGCACAAACCGAAGTCAACAGTGCCACAACTTCTGTTCAACAAGCAAAAGCCGACTTGGATTTAAGTTACATCAAAGCTCCCATAGATGGCAAAATTTTGAAAATTCACGCCAAAACCGGAGAAGTTATTAGCACTAACAAAGGATTTGCTGAAATAGGTAAAACATCTCAAATGTATGTGATTGCAGAGGTGTATCAAACCGATGTTCAAAAAGTGCGTCTAGGACAAAAAGCCACCATTACCAGCACTGCATTTACTGGAAAATTACAGGGAACTGTGAAAGAGATTGGTTGGCAAGTTGACAAGCAAAACATCTTCAGCCTCAACCCAGGATCAGATACAGACCGCAAAATAGTTGAGGTAAAAATCTCTATTGATAATCCCACAGATAGTAAGCGGGTGGCTCGTTTAACTAACTTACAGGTAGATGTTGCCATTCATATTTAGTCATTGGTCATTGACAAATGACAAATAACAACTAACAAATAAATCCATGATTTTCAAAATTCCTTTAGCATGGCTACAGCTAGCCCAGCAAAAAGTTCGTTTACTAGTAGCTGTAGCCGGGATTGGTTTTATTGTGCTACTAATGTTTGTGCAACTTGGTTTTCAAGATGCTCTTTATTCTAGTGCAACCGCAGTGCATCAGAATCTCAAAGGAGATTTATTTTTGGTTAGTTCCCAATATAAATCTTTGACCTCAAATCAAAGCTTTTCGCGGACTCGTTTGTATCAATCTCTGGGGTTTGATGGCGTAGAGTCAGTTAGCCCCATGTATTTGCAATTTGCCAAACTGAAAAATCCGGCAACTGGTGAGAAATATTCAATATATGTTATTGGTTTCGATCCTGGTAGACCTGTGATGAACATCCCAGAAGTTGAGAAAAATTTAGATAAACTGAAAATTCCCGATGTCGTGCTTTTTGATCGGGGTTCTCGCCCAGAGTTTGGCCCAATAGCTGAAAAATTTAATGCGGGGGAGACTGCACAAACAATTGAAATATTTCCCTTCAATTCATTAATTGGTTATAGAGTCAGAATTGGTGGTTTATTCAGCTTGGGGCCTTCCTTTGGGGTAGACGGCAATTTACTTGTTAGTGACTCAACTTTCTTGAGGATAAATCCCAATACTCGTCCGGCAGATATGATCGATATCGGTTTGATTTCCCTCAAACCTGGTGCTAATGCAGAAACAGTACTAAAAAATTTACAAGCAAGTTTGCCTAATGATGTCCAAGTTTTTACACGTCAAGGCTTCATTGATTTTGAGAAAAAATATTGGGCGGTCAGAACACCCATTGGTTTTATACTTAACTTGATGTTGACAATGGCTGCCGTTGTTGGTGTAGTTATTGTTTATCAAATTCTTTACAGCAATATTGCTACACAGTTCGTTGCTTATGCCACTTTAAAAGCTATAGGTTATGCCAATAGATATTTATTAAATGTGGTATTTCAGCAAGCTTTAATTTTGGCAATTTTAGGTTATATTCCAGGGTTTATTACTTCTGTGCTGTTATATAGTTTTGCAGCAGAAGCAACTAAATTACCAATAGTTATGACCACTAATAATGCACTTATTGTCTTAACTTCAACAGTCTTAATGTGTATAACATCAGGGGCGCTTGCTATCAACAAACTTCGCTCCGCAGATCCGGGAGATATTTTCTAGTTAATTCCTAGCAGCAAAATAATCAAATTATTTTGCCCTGATATAGACTCATAACTAAGCATTGGTGCAGCCTCTCCACAGAAAAATTGCTCCTTATACCAATTTTAGATTTTAGATTAAAAGTATTTACCAAAATACCAATTTGGTATAACTTTAAAGTCTTTTATCTAACAAATCAAATTCACCTATTTAACAATAATCCCGACTTTATGAACCTCAAAAACAAAACCCTCCTAATTACCGGGATTGATGAACTTGTCGGTTTGCGTACAGCCGAGTTAGCCATAGCACAAGGAATCAAGGTTCGTGGACTGCAAAGTTCTACAGAACAAAACAAACAATTACAGAATTTAGGTGTTGAGGTAATTATTGGTAGTATCACCGATGCTACTATTGCCCAAAAGGCTTGTCAGGGAGTAGACATCGTTTTACATACAGATCAAATTGCCCAAGAAGCTGGCGCAATTAACCATTTTCGTGATGTCAATGTTGGTGGTACTGTCAACATAGCTAAAGCCGCTAAACAGGCTGGTGTCAAAACATTTGTGCATCTATCCAGTGTGATGGTTTACGGTTTCAACTATCCTAACAATGTTACAGAATCCGGGCCACTCTCTGGCGACAATAATCCCTACTGTCAAACGAAAATAGAAGCGGAAACAGCAATCTTAGAACTGAATAATCCTCCAGATTTTGGCATCATCGTTATTCGAGCCGGAGATGTTTACGGCCCAGGAAGTATTCCCTGGATAGTCAGGCCAATTCTGATGATGCGTCAAAAATTATTTGCCTGTGCCAACGATGGTAAAGGAGTAATCAATCATGTATATATAGATAACCTGATTGATGGCATCTTTCTCGCGATAGAAAAAGAAACTTACGGTGAAATATTTAATATCACCGACGGACAAGAAACTTCGTGGAAAGAGTATTTTATGCGTTTAGCAGCAATGGAAGGTTTACAAGCACCCCTTTCATTATCGAAAGATGAAATTAAGTTGTTTCTAAAGCTACGTGTTCAAGGACAAAAACTTTTTCGCCAAAAAGTTGATATCTTACCAGAGTCTATAGATTTTATGACTCGTCCCTATGCTTGTTCTATTGTCAAAGCAGAAAGTCTGTTAAATTATAAACCAACAATTGACCTAGAATCAGGAATGCAGCGAACACATGAATGGCTGCAAAAAACAGATATCCAAAATTTGATCAAATAGAATATAGCTGTTCTCAATTGCATGAAATACAGACCTAACAAGAACAGCCCCTTTCCTACTAGCGTTGGGGAGTAAGCCTCCAAACCTCTCTCCTAAAAGGAGAGAGGTTTGGAGAGAGGTCAAAGTGTATTGTATACAAATGAGAAGCGCTATAGTAGGTTGGGTTGAGCGATAGCGAAACCCAATAAATAAAACCTTGATAATGTTGGGTTTCGTTCCTCAACCCAACCTACTAAATTCTGACTTCTGACGTTGCATTTACCTAACAATTAGCTATAAGCAAAAAATAATTCCCAGATTTACCGAATACTTGTTTTCTATGAGTAGCAATCAGCCACGATTGAGCATCGGATTACCTGTATACAATGGTGAAAAATTTATCAAAGAAGCCATAGATTCAATCTTGGCTCAGACCTTTGAAGATTTTGAGCTAATTATTTTAGATAATGCATCTACAGATAAAACTGAAGAAATTTGTAGAGCATACGTTGAGCAAGATCAACGTATCTGTTACTACCGCAATGACACAAATATCGGTTGCGCTCGTAACTTCAATCGCGTCTTTAAATTGTCTTCGGGTGAGTACTTTAAGTGGGCAGCCTATGATGATCTACATGCTCCAGATTTTATCAGGAAGTGTGTTGAGGTACTTGACCAAGATCCTACCGTAATCTTGTGCCACTCTCAGACATATTTCATTGATGAACAGGGGAATTTTCTCCAAAACTACGATATCAAACTCAAGGCAGATGCACTAAAACCACACGAGCGTTTTCACGAATTGCTGACCAAGCATTTATGTTATCAATGTTACGGGGTAATTCGCGCCAGTGCCCTGAGAATGATACCGCCTATGGGTGGTTACGGTAATGCAGATGGAATTCTCTTGTTAAGACTTGGTATTCTTGGTAGGTTTTATGAAATCCCTGAATACTTATTTTTTGCCAGAAGTCATCCGCAACAATCAATGAGTATGTTCTTTCCAAATTACTTGTTGTTTGCTGACAAAAATCAAAAATCATTATTGAGTATGCTACCTGATTTTTATGCATATGCAGTGTGGTTTGATTCAGCAAAGAAAGGACAAATTTTATTACCACATTGGAGAATAATTTGGGAGTATATACTCTCCATCTGGCGTAGTCCCCTGAGTTTGTCTGAGCGGCTGTGTTGTCATAGAAGTCTACATCAGCAGTTAAAAGGGACAGAATATCTTTTGCTGAAAGATTTGCTAAGAGTAATGCAAAAACTTTGGAAAAGTTGGCAACCAGCATCAATTCAAGAACAGCAAGTCACACTTTGAAGGAATCACTTCATAAATAAAAGCTAGCGATCGCAGCTTTTTGTCAGCCCCCTAATCACCTATTCTGACTAAAAAATTATGCTGAAACTATCTCAACTATCTCGTGTTTTGCTTGCTACTTTAGTGAGCATCAGCTTTGCTAAAACAGTGAATGCCGAGCCGACTGCAAAACTTACTGTTGTGGTAAATGGAATACACCACCAAAAAGGTGAGATTTGCTTCCGAGTTTACCCAAGTGAACGAGGATTTCCAATGAGTAGTAATAGCGAAGATCAAAGTGGCTGCGTTAAGATTACTGGAAGTTCTGTAACAAAAGAATTTTTCGGTTTGAAGCCTGGAACTTATGCTGTCGCCGTGGTTGACGATCAGAATGGCGATCGCAAACTCAATAAAGACTTTTTCGGTATTCCCAAAGAAGGTTTTGGGATTTCCAAAAATCCAACTGTGTCTATACAAACAGGTACACCAAAGTTTCGTGATGCCAGTTTTGTTGTAAACAAAAATACCACAGTCAACATTATTATGAAATATTCGCTGGATTCGTAAAGGGAATAGGGAATAGGGAATAGGCTACAGGCTACAGACTATTCCCTATCACCTGTTCCCTAATCCCCAATGTCCAATTCTTCAGAATTACGGTTTAGATCAGACCTACATATAAACAAGCCGAAATTCTACCGGAGATTAAAAATTTAATGGAAGATTTGGCGATATTTCTCTCTAAGTCTTTGATGGGTTGGTTGGTTACTCAGGTGTGTTTAACGCTTGTCTTTATATGGTATCTGCGCTCATCCCAAAAAAACTTATTACCAGATGACCAGTTGCCCAAAACAGCAGTGATTCTTTGCCTACGCGGAGCTGATCCGTTTTTGCCTAGATGTTTGCGATCGCTTCTAAATCAGAACTATCCACAGTATGATTTAAAGTTGATCGTTGATAGTCACGAAGATCCCGCTTGGAAAATTGCCAGTGAAACCATCACAGAGCAAGAAGCAACCAACGTTCAAATCAGCCCTTTGAGAATAGTACGCAACAATTGTAGTCTCAAATGCAGTTCCTTAGTCCAAGCTGTTCGTGAGTTGGACGATTCTTACAAGGTGGTTGCTTTAGTAGATGCTGATACTATAGTCCATGTGAATTGGCTGCGAGAATTAGTCAGTCCTCTAGGGGATGCCAAAATAGGGGCAACAACAGGTAATCGTTGGTACGTACCTACAGGTAGGTATTGGGGATCTTTAGTACGGTACATCGGCAATGTATCGACAGTAGTGCAAATGTTTATCTTCCAGATTCCTTGGGGTGGGACTTTGGCTGTGAAAACAGAAGTGCTTCGCCAAACAGAACTGCTAGACAAGTGGGGACAAGCTTTAGGCGAAGATTTTATGATGCACGACATCCTCAAAAAACATGGGTTGCAGGTAAAGTTTGTGCCTTCGCTGTTAATAGTCAATCGTGAAGAGACTGATTTATTCAACTTAATAGACTATCTCAAGCGCCTCATCCTTTATTCTCGACTATATCACCCACGCTGGTTAGCTCTAGTTAGTGAAGCTGTTTCTAGCATTTTGTTTCCTACTACAGTCATCATGTTAGTTCTAGAGTGGTTGTTAGAGGCAAAATGGCAAGCTGCGACTCTCTTGTTAGGTTGCTATGGAGTCTATACTGTCGGATTACTCTTGATAATGCTCGTGTTGGAATTAGAAATACAGCGAGTGGTTCGCTCTAATGACCAGGCGATCGCAAAATTATCAGCTCTTACAATTATCAAAATGTTAATTGGGATTCCCTTGACACAGTGGGTTTATGGGTTAGCGATGCTATCGTCATTGTGGATTTCAACAGTCACTTGGCGCGGTGTTTCTTATCGGGTTCAAGGCCCCTGGAATGTCCGGCTAGTCGAATATCGCCCTTATCAATGGTTGGATCAACCTATTGATAGCAAGGTTTCTCTTTGAACTGAATTGCTAGATATAAATCAATACAATTTAGTTAAGCATTTCTTCCTTCTCTTCCTTCTCTTGCTTTGCGTTCTTCTCTGCGAGACGCACTCGCATTTGCGTCAGCCTCTCGTAGAGATGGCGGTAGCCTGCGGCAAGCCGCTCCGCGTCTACGTTCACAAAATTGACTTTGACAAAGAGTTAAGCCTTAACTCAACCGTATTGAGATATAAACTAGGGCATGAAAGTTATTACACTAAACATTCCCTAGTCTTCAAATTATATTATCTTATATTTAGTAGAACTATATTAGCTATAACCCTTGTCAAAATACACGCTTTTGCTTGTTGATTACCGAAATGTATTTACATTTCTGGCAAGGGTTTAGACAAATATATTAAGGGGAATTTTGACTTAGTTAGGACTTACGCAAAACCACACGCTGTAGGGGCAATTCATGAATTGCCCCTACCAGAAAATCACTCTTTTCGGCTATTGTTTGCGTAAGTCCTGTTAGTATTTCGGATGTTTTGATAGTTTCTAATCCAGGTTTATATAGCGGTTTGCAGTTGAGTCTAATACAAACCTAACCCCCAATTCCTTACGCCAGTTGCTACAACGGGGGAACCCCAGCAACGCACTAGCTGCCCTACCAGCGTTGGGGAGTAAGGCTCAAAGCCTCTCTCCTGCAAGAAGAGAGGAATGGAAGTGAGGTCAGAGTCTATTGCACACAAACGATAAGCGTTAGAAACATCCTCTTCACAATCGACATTTTCGGCTATTTGACAATGCGTCAATCCTCAGTCTAACTGTATTAGTGGTAATTTTTGAGCCAAATAATCAGGACGTTCATGAAACATTTGCTGCGTAAATCCTAAATTCAAAACCAGCATTTTTGTGAAATATTTCCCTTTTTTATGACTAAGCAAAAACTTCGTATTGCACTGTTTACAGGATTGTATGCTCCTTTCTTAACTGGAGTTTCCGTCGCAGTACACCAACGGGTTCGTTGGTTGCTAGAGCAGGGACATGAGGTTTTTCTAATCCATCCGCAAATCAACGATCGCTACCCCAAAAATGTTGGCGATCGCCCCATGCCCGGTTTAAATGAAATTCAGTCTTTCCCCAATTTCTCTGCTTACGCATTCCCTACAGAACCACTGCTATTCTATAAGTCTCTTCCTCAACCGTTGAACTATCGACATTGGAGTGATACCAAGTTGCTGGAGGAGTTCAAGCCCGACATTATAGTGGTTGAAGAAGGGGCGCAAATGAGAGGTTTATACTCATTTTTCTTGCAAGGTTATGGTCGCCCGATCGGCACTGAATACGCAAAACGAACAGGCACACCAATAATATCACTCTTCCATACAGATATCGTTGCGTATATCAAATATTACTTTGGAGATCAGTTCTTTAACTTGGTTCGTCCGATCATTCCCGTTTTAGTCAAGCAGTTTAGTGAGTCTTATGACTTCAATTACTTTTCTTCTAAAGAACAACTCACTAAATACAAAGAACTGAAATGCCAACGCGCCGAATACGTCGCTTATCAAGGCATAGATTGCGAAAAATTTCACCCGCGAAACATCTGTTACGATCCCATTCCTAATGACAACCGACCGACTCTCTTGTTTGTCGGACGCATCACCCCCGAAAAGAATGTTAACCAACTACTTGATATATTTCCAGTCATAGCTGCCAAAATCCCTGATGTCCATTTGGTGATTGTTGGTAGTGGCCCTTTAGATGAAGAGATTCGTCAGCGTGCCCAAAAGTTTGCATCCGGTATTACCATCTGGGGTGAGTCTCACGGTACAGAACTTTTAGGTTGGTTTGCCAGAGCGGATGTTTTTGTCAACCCCTCCGTCACCGAAAACTTCTGCACTACAAATAACGAGGCGTTAGCGTCTGGAACCCCTGTAGTTGCCGTTGTTGCACCTTCAACCTCAGAACAGGTATTTCCTGGTCGTAACGGCTTCCTTGCCCAACCAAACAATCCCACAGATTTCGCCCAAAAGGTGATTGCAATTCTAGAAAATCCCGATTTGAAAGCAGATATGACTCGGCACGCTCGCCCCTCGATACTCGAATTTGATTGGTCAGCATGTATGCAAAAATTAGAAGACAAACTTTACCAGATCGTTGAAGGATCACAGAAGGTAGAGGTAAGTACAGGCAGTATAAGACCATAACCATAACAAACACAGCGATCGCTAGAGCATCGATTCAGTAATCAAAAACCTAACCCCCCAACCCCCTTTGCTACTAGCGTTGCGGGAGCTAAACTCCCCTCTCCGTTTCGGAGAGGGGTTGGGGGAGAGGTTCTTCCTTTCCTTACTGAATTGGTGTTCTAAGCTGTTCCACATTTAACTTGCTCCCATTAGGGCGCTCATGTTGCCCACCCCACAAGAGTTATGTTTAATTCAGTTATGCAAATTAGATGTTTTTCAGCTTAGTATTTACAGTACTAGCGATCGCTCTTTTATCTTCTTCACCACGCCAGCTAACTTTAAGGCAAGCTGGGATGCTTTTATTCTCCTCTGACATTTTTCTATTTGCATCGCTGTGCTATCTAAACGCAACCTGCTGCAATGCGATTGCATCGATTGACAATGCGATTGTTTCAACTCACAATGTGATTGTATCGACTGACAATGGCATTGTTTCAACTCACAATGCGATTGCATCGACTGACAATGGCATTGTTTCAACTCACAATGCGATTGCATCGACTTGCAAAAATTAATCAACTCTCCAAGTTGTGCGATAAAATCTATAATTGGGTGAAGCTGGAATGGCACTAAGAAAAGCCTAAAGGCTTGTGTCGCCTCGTTGCCAGTCTTAAGAGTGGGAATGTATTCAAAAGAGGGCTGCTGCCTCTCGTTAAGCCACTGGAGGCGGCAGCCCCCCAGAATGGGTTCCCAGCCTAGAGGCTGGGAACCAGTCAGCGCAAGGGCTGTATCTTAACTTAGTGCCATTCGGTCAAGCTGCTTTTAGCACCATGCCACCCATGTAAAATAGGCATAGTAAACAATCCCCACGCCAAACCCGTAATCAATCCAAAAGGCGTGACTACATAGTTATTAAAACTCCACAAACCGAAAACTTGTGCTGCCAATTCCAAAGGATAAGCCATCATCAGCACACTAGCTAAAGCCGCACCACTCCAGCCATACTGACTTAACCAGTAAAATCCCTTACCACCAGTTAGCCCATACAACAAACGAGTAATCAGCAAACCCGTCACAGTGCCGTAGCAGCGCATACACACAGCCATAATAAACGGAGATGCCAAATCTAACCCCATAGATGGTTGCGGACACACATGATTACCCATGAAATAAATGATGTCCGCAATCCCCCCAAGCAAAGACACCCCAGACGCAGCCAGAAAGGGAGCAATCGGCGGGCCAAAAACCATCCCCGCCAACATAAAATCAGCAATCAAACTCACCCAATTAACCTGCAACTCTTCACTGAAAGCTACTCTTGTCATCTCTCTTTCTCTGCGCCTCTGCGGTTTGTTCTCTTAACTTATATTTTGTACCAGGCGACTAGAAGTCACTGCTACACAGGCAAAACCCGCCTACGCGGGTTGAAAATTTTGATTTTATCTTAGTTTGTATAGCCGCGATTTCTAATCGCTAGGGCTAGATGCAAGATGTGAGTTAACCTACCTTATTAACATAAGGACTTGTCAACTTATCCAACTGCTGAATCAACAGACTGAGGAACAAACCCACATCGGTCACCACACCCACCGATTCCACAGAACCGCGATCGCTTAACTTAGTTACCACAGCGGGATTAATATCCACACACACCATTTTCACACCCGCCGCAGTCATATTACCGACTCCAATGGAGTGCAGCATTGATGACAGCATCAAAATCATCTCCGTACCTTCTAGGTGTTTAGCATATTCCTCTTGTGCTTGAATCAAATCCATTTGGGTATCAGGCAAAGGCCCGTCATCCCGAATCGATCCCGCAAGCACAAAAGGTATATTATTGTGGACACACTCATACATTACGCCACTTTTAATCGCCCCCGCCTCCACAGCTTTGGGAATGCTGCCATAACGACGGATACTATTAATTACCTTGAGGTGATGGCGGTGTCCACCACGGACGGCGACACCCCGCTTCATGTCTACACCCAAGGAAGTGCCCATGATATTTTGCTCAATGTCGTGAACTGCGATCGCATTACCACCCAGCAGCACCTGTACATATCCTTCCCGAATGAGTTGCGCCAGGTGTTCGCCGCCACCAGTGTGAATCACCACCGGCCCCGCTGTCACCACAACTTTACCACCAGCATCGCGGATTTTCCGCAATTCCCAAGCCACTTGCTCAACGACCAATTCCACGCGCCGTTCGCTGGAAACACCCGCCGACATAAAGCTAAATTCTTGGGTACTGCGTTGTTCCCGTGATTCAGTTTTGCGGATGGTGCGGATACCTAGCACGTCTACAATTACCTGTTCGCCAACTTCTAAATCGCGTAATATTTTACACCGAGCAACTGAGCGATTGGCAGTTTGAGTAATGGCGATCGCGCCATCCATCCGTTGATTTTCCACCTTCACCCACTGACCATTAATTCGGACTTCGGTGGGATAAATCGTGCTGACGTAGAAATCATCAGGCGCTACACCCGCTTGAATTACCGGCTCTAGTATAGCGTCTCGCTCATCATGGGGTAAATCTACAGCACCCAAATCAATCAACAGCGAGATGATTTCTTCCATCACCTCATGGGATGGTGCTGATACCCTCACCTCTGCGGCTGAGGTACTTTGTCGTTGTTCTCCCAAGTTGAAATTCAGGACTTGGAAGCTTCCCCCGGCATCTATAATCAAATCCAAAGCGCGGTTAATTAAACCTGCATCTAGCAAGTGTCCTTCCATCCGAATGACGCGGCTTTCTACCGAGACATTGGCATGAATTTCATCTCTAACTGGTTCTGTCACCCGCAGAGTTAAGCATTTAGCCGCGCCACCAGCTTTGAGAAATTCCGTAAGTGGCGTTTCCAGCACTTGGAAACCTGCATCTGCAAGGCGGGTTTTCAAAGCATCACTCGCCTTGTTCATGATCAGGATGCTGTCCACATTCACCGCATTACAAGCGAAATTGACTGCATCGGCTTCTTCAATTGGGATCAGCTTTTCTGGTGCAACTCGTATTTCGATTAAGCGGTTGGAGTAAGAATCAAAAGCGCCGGGATAGTATAGCAAATAGCCATTTGCTAGGGGACAAAAGCAGGTATCCAGGTGATAGAAACGTTCGTCTATGAGTCGCAGGGAAAGCACCTCAATATCCAGCCATTTCGCTAGATAAGGGTGAGAATCTAATTCCGAGCGGAAACCGTATCCCGCCCATAACCAGCGTCCTTCCCGATCGAGCAGTGCGTCCCCTGCTCCCTCAAAGGGCAAATCTTTGGGAAGTTCATTGACTGTATAACCATTTGCCTCAAACCATTGTTTGAAGAAAGGCTCCTCTCCCTGACGTTCTTTGTGCAAAAAGCGACTGAGGACGACGTTATCCCCCAGTACTAAGCCAGCGTTGGCGGTAAAAACCAAATCAGGCCAACCTTTTTCAGGTGGTACTAAGTCTACAATGGCGTGTTGTTTAAGGATCTGGTGTAGTTCCTGCCACTGTTCCACGGCGCGATCGCGCGATGATTTGTGAATATTCCCTTCCATCCAGGGATTAATCACATAGTCCACGTCGTAGTGGTCAGGAGGACACATTAAAAAGCGAATACGGGAAGTCATAAAAATCTTACAAGCGTTTTATATGCTACAAGCCTATTTTGGATACAGATTTTCGTTTTTCTACATTTTGTCAAATCTGTTACTAGAGCTTCTATCTTTTGATA
This sequence comes from Nostoc sp. NOS(2021), assembly GCF_017115025.1. Classification (GTDB taxonomy): domain Bacteria; phylum Cyanobacteriota; class Cyanobacteriia; order Cyanobacteriales; family Nostocaceae; genus Nostoc. The sequence goes on from NZ_JABXKM010000317.1 coordinate 20,598, forward strand.
GTTGAAGGCTTTACAAAGGCTTCGTTATTAATTCTATTACTGGAAGAGACAAAGTGAGGGGAATAAGTACAGAAGGTGGGAAAATGGCATCGATCTGTCGGCCATGACTGAAACAGTCATACTGACTCAGGCTGCTTCTAGCAGATGAGCAGAGGGGAAATCCCATACTTAAAAGTACTTCAAAGTTCAATCGTTGTTGGATAGCATCTGTAATTTTTGGACTGTGGCAAGAGTTTTCAATAAATAGTTGTAGCGTCTGGCAATACGTCTTAGAGTAGCATCAGGGCTATTTCGTTCTAGATATAAACCGCCCAGAACTGAAGTTCTGCGGCTCATAACTAAAGTCCGTTTTAACGGACTATCACCTTTTCTCAGTCGGCTTGAGACGAATGAGTGCTATTAGACTCAGAATTCATTCTGAGATGGGCTAGATGAGAATGAAATAGCCCTGGAGTAGCATTAGAACCAAAATGTCTGCTAAGAAACGATTCTGGCGAGAAACATAAAATTCTACCACAGTTTATTAAGGCTTTGAGGAGATTAAAAGCTGCATGAAAAAGCAATTGTCACAGAACTGGATTATTTCTAAATCTTGGTTACATTTTTTAATCATCATCTTATTAGTAATAGGTGTATTTTTTCGCTTTGCCAATCTTGACAAAAAAATTTATTGGGGTGATGAAGTTTTCTCATCATTACGCATATCTGGTTATATGCAGTCAGAAATGAATGAGCAGTTAAGTAATGGTCGTTTGATTAGTATAGAAGATTTGCATAAATACCAGTATCCCAATCCTGAAAAAAACACAATTGATACAATTAAAGGGATTATCTTAGAAGACTCACAGATTTTGCCGCTATACATCTTGATGACCCGGTTTTGGGTAGAATGGTTTGGCAATTCTGTAGCAGTGACAAGAAGTTTTTCGGCATTTATTAGTCTGCTCACCTTTCCTTGTCTTTATTGGCTATGTCAAGAATTATTTGAGTCTTCACTAATCGGGTGGATAGCGATCGCGTTGGTAGCCGTTTCACCTGTTCATGTCGTGTATGCACAAGAAGTACGAGCATACAGTTTATGGATAGTAACCATCTTAATATCGAGCATAGCACTGCTGCGAGCCATGCGCCTTAAAACAAAGGTTAGTTGGTGTATTTATGCAGTAACATTATCACTAGGGTTTTATACTCATATATTTTTTACCTTGGTTGCTTTGGCACAGGGAATTTATGTAATTGCAATCGAACGCTTCCGATTGAGTAAAACATCGATTTATTACCTGCTATCATCGCTTGCGGGGTTTATAACTTTTGTACCTTGGATTTGGATTATTATTACTAACCCTCAACTAGAAGCAGTAACTTGGGCGAATGTTAAACCAACATTATTTGCGTCAGCTGCAAGGTGGGCTGGTATCTTTAGTCGGACGTTTCTTGATTTAGGTATTAGTCCTAGCGATCCCGGAAAACTTAAGATTGTCCTAATTCCTTTTATTTTAATTATTTTAGCTCTAATGATCTATTCAATTTATGTTCTCTGTCGAAGAACCTCTAAAGAAGTTTGGTTATTTGTCTTAACCTTGATTGCATCTGTAGGGCTTCCCCTGCTGTTAGTAGATTTCGTCTTTCAAAAGCGATACGCTACTAGTCGATATACGCTTCCCTCAGTTTTAGGTATACAGTTAGCTGTTGCTTACCTATTGACCACTAAGATCACGTCTATTTATACTAAAGTTTGGCAAAAAAAGCTCTGGTCACTTGTAGCGTTCATGCTAATTATGGGCGGAGTTATATCTTGTATGCTCCACTCTCAAGGACAGATTTGGTGGAACCAATTCCCTGAAAAATACCAAGAATATCCTAAAATTGCTAACATTATTGATCAAGGTAAGAAACCGCTTTTAATTAGTGATGATAGCATAATTCCACCAATCCAAATACTTGGTCACTTAGTTGATCCAAAAGTGCGATTTCAAATTGTCGAAAAAAATCATTTACCAGAGATTACTAATGGCTTTACTGACATATTCTTGTTCAAGCCCTCTGACTTCTTAAAAGCTGGAATTGAGAAAATTTATAACTCAAAGTTACAGCAGATAAACGACCTTCTCTGGAAAATAACAAAATCGACTGAAGCGACTTCCAATTAAAAAAATATCCAAATTGTCGGGTGGGATGTTACTTGCTTAAGCAAAAGTTGCTGCCCAGATCCCCGACTTCTTCAAGAAGTCGGGGATCTAAATCCAGCTTACATTTTCAGGTAAATAGACCACGCGGTAGGGGCACAGCATTGCTCATGTGTGTCAACTTAAGCTAAAACCCTTTTAGAACCTCGTTTCCAGCCTCTGGCTGGAAATGCAAATCAAAAGCGGCTCTGCCGCAAGTCTTGAGGCGGCAGCCCTCACATAGGCATTCCCAGTCAGAGACTGGGAACGAGACAATCTCTAAAAGCTGTTTCTAGACTGGCTTTCACGTTAAGTTGACACCAATGAGCATTGCTGTGCCCCTACAACATATGTGGTTCAATTAAATGAGAACTGCTGTAAGGTAAGTGAGATAAAAATTAATATCAGCTAGCCTAATAAGTGGCACAATTAAAGCGAAAATATACTTTGATTAAATTCATGATTTGAGTATATAGTTATACTGCTGCCGCTTATGCCATCGCCCCTTGAGCGCCCGCTAAAATTTGAAATCAGACTGCCATCCTCCCATCCTCAGTTATTAGAAGGACTAGATATTTGGCTGCGCTTAGGTTTGATATCCGATACCCAAGTCAGGCAGCTATGTCAAGAGTTTCTGGTGTGTGCGGTGGTGTCGCAACCCCAGGCTGAAGCTAAAACAAAGGTAGTATTTGCAACTTCTGATCCCGTGCAGGAGTTGCCCGTAGCAGCTTTACAATCTAGTAGCCATAGACAACCGCAACAAAAACCAGCTAAACCCAACTTTATCAGCACAATGTTGCAGTCCTTGGGGGCAGAACTGAGTGTGCGTTGGCTGCTTTTTCTAGGGGTATTTCTGGTAGTGGTGTCCTCTGGGGTACTGGCTGCGAGTCAGTGGGAGAGGTTTCCCCCTTCTGGACAGTATGGAGTTTTATTTGCTTATACTTTGACTTTCTGGGGATTAAGCTTTTGGGCGACTAGGCAAAATAACCTCAGATTGACGGCTCAAACATTGCTGATTGTCACCCTTTTGTTAGTGCCTGTGAACTTTTGGGCAATGGATAGCTTTCGGTTGTGGCAAAATCCTGTGGATTGGATTGTAGTTGCGATCGCCTGGCCGACTCTCACCGCTATTACTGTTTTACTCTATAAAAATCGGACTATTTTTCCCAATTTACATAGCGGTAAATTACCTCTAGCAAATATTTTGGGGCTGAGTTATCTGCATTGGGGTTGGCAATTATCAAGATTTCCCTTGATTGCCGTTTATGTGGCAATGATCGGCACAACTATTATTACCGTTTATCACAATCTTTACCAACAGCCTAATCCGATTAGCGAGGAAGATCGGCGCGATGTCTACGACGGGCTACGCCTACGCCGGAGGTTAAGTATTGGTTTGCCTGCTGCTGTAATTATTTATGCTTTGATAGTGCTGTTAGTGCGGGCGATTTTTGTTGTTGGGGTAGATGTCACGCAGTTGGGATTGGCTATTGGTA
>NZ_JABXKM010000210.1 GCF_017115025.1 Nostoc sp. NOS(2021)
TGAGGTGGATGAACGGAGTTCTGAGGTGGATGAATGGAGTTCTGAGGTGGATGAACGGAGTTCTGAGGTGGATGAACGGAGTTCTGAGGTGGATGAATGGAGTTCTGAGGTGGATGAATGGAGTTCTGAGGTGGATGAACGTGGTATTGTTGCCAACTAATTTTAGATTAAGGGACTGATAAGAAATAAATTATTCAAAGAAACGAACCACAGAGACGCAGAGAACACAGAGAGAAGAGAAATAGAGAGGATTTTTGCATCAGTTTTGGGATATTTTTTTATTTGGAAGTCCCCAATGCGATCGCATCTCCCCTTCACAAAACCGACAAAAATCATCCTGTGCAACAATAGCTGTAGCTTAGTCGGAGTAAAAACTATGGACTGGCAACAGTACATTCATTCAGACCCAAAAATTCTGCTGGGTAAACCGACTGTGAAAGGAACTCGTTTATCTGTAGAGTTCTTATTAGGTTTGTTTGCTGCGGGATGGACAGAACAACAAGTGCTAGAAAACTATCCTACTCTTACTTCAGAAGCACTAAGAGCGGTATTCGCTTTTACGGCAGAGTGTATGCGTGAAGAATCTTTGTACACCCTACCGCTTTTGTCTGAGGCGGGATGATGCGGTTTCTAGCAAATGAAAATTTTCCTCTGATGAGCGTTAGATATTTGCGCTCTGCTGGTTACTATCTTTGCATCTCCCCTGATCCCGCCTATTTAAACTTGACTGGCATCAAACAACCACCCATCCCCAACTATTTCCTCTAGGCGTTGATTGAGTCGGGGGAGGAAATATTCTGGATCGTTCAGCCGTTGCTGAGTAAACCAAGTATTAAACTTTTCTTCTGTTTCAATTCCTTGGGTATCTGCCGCCCCTGATATCATCTCGAAACTACGCTCTTGGAGTTCCTCTAACTGCGAATCACCTTCACCTCGGTAGTTGCAAATGAATATTGCCGTTGCTCCTAGCAAAGCTTCTAATTCATCACCTTGAGGCACTCTATTGTATAAAACATCGATTAACTCAATGGTCTCTGCTAAGGGAGCTTGAATCTTCAGTGTCAGCCAGATTGCTTGAGCTAGGTAAACCAAACTGTTGCTTTCATCTACTACACCTAAGTTACTGAGAACTGTCACCAAATGAATGTATGCACGTATTTGTGCAAGTGTGACAGCAGCTTGCAAATTGTAATCTAACTGCCTAGCTTTATCTCCAGTTTCACCCGCCCAGTAAGACTGATCTACTAGTGTCGCGGCTTTGTCTAGGTCATCGTTGATATCTTCTTCGATTTGCAAAGACTCTTCATAGAAAGCGATCGCTTCTGAGATGTCTCCTTGTTCGGCTTTTATCCCTGCCATTTCGTGTAGTGTTGAGGCTTTCCCTACTACATCATTGATATTTTCTTCGATTTGCAAAGACTGTTTATAGAAAGCGATCGCCTCTAGTATCTCTCCTTGTTGGACTTTTAACCCTGCCATTTCGTGTAGCGTCGCGGCTTTTTCTTGCAAGTCCTCTTCAGGACAAAGGTCTAAGGCTTGCTGAAAATGGACAACAGCCTCTTGCACAAAACCCAAAACCTTTTCGGCACGGGCAATGATTCCCAAGATGCGGTAGTCTTGAAAAACTGCCAAGATTTGCTCACATAAATCAAAAACTTCCACAAAGCGGGAATTGTTCACCCAACCGCTTGCAATCCTATTCCCAACGCTAACAGCAATTTCTTGCTCTCTTGCCAGCAGCCCCAAACGGACAATTTCCAGTCCTTCTGCTTCTGTACGTTGGTTTGAGTCCTGCCACCAAACTTGATAGACTTTCCTCACCGCTTGCTGTCGGGTTGCTTGCCACTCTGACTCACTCAACACTGATTCCAGCAATGGTTCTAAAATTGTCGCCACTCGGTAATTAGCAGGCTGGGTGGGGTTAGTGGTGGCAGACTCGACTAGGCTAAGGCTGACGGGAGCATCCCAAATGTGCAAAATGCCCTCCCTCAAGCACACGCTACGCGAACAGTCTGGAAGTTTGGTGGGGCTAAAACAAAGCCTGCCTAGCTTTTTCCTGACGGAGACGCTGCTCTTAGCTTGCTTCCCCAAAAGGGTATGGTTTCTGTGAAGCAATACGGAGACTAGGATTAGTCCGCGCACAGAGAAGTCTGAGCGCCGGGAACCGATGTTAGCGTAGCCTAACCCAGGCATCAGAACTTTTTTTCTGGTCGCCGCGCCAGGGACGGAGGGGACTTGGTTTGTGTAGCGGCGAATTCTATTCGCCAGGTATTTGTGCAAAATTGGGATGCTTGCAAGGCTGACAAGCTTGGGTAACTGTGACCTAACCCGTTTCTGCATGAAGACACTAATTATCTCCTCTGTCACAGGCAGATGAAACACACTCAACTGGGCGAGAAACTTTTGTTCTTCCGGTTGCAAGGCATCCAGCAGAGTTTGTGCCAAAATTTTTTCACGAAACTTCGGCTCAGTCTTCTCCAGCCGATTCAGTAGTTCATCGGCCGCCAGTCCTGGTTGCTGAATCACCTCCAACAGCCACTTCAGCAAACCAGGGTTGCCATTGGCAATGTTAATAATCCTCTGAATTTTTAACTGTTGCGTAACTTCTTTATCTAAGGAAAAGCAGATTTTATCAATATTACTGCTGCTCATCTCTGCCAAAGATTCCAAGTGCAGGCGGTGGGGTGGCAAGGTGTCTGACTTCAAATAGCGACAGGTGACAATCAGCCGACTTTCTGCCCCGGTTTCTGCCAATGCGGCACAAATCGCCCCGAAAGTTTTGTAAGCTTCCGCCGTCATCCGCAATGAGCCATCTTCAATATTAGGGTTGGGGATGTTTTGCTCAAAGTCATCCAGCACCAGCAGCAAGGGTTGGTTATGGATGTTTTCAATTGCTTTAAAAAAGTTTTGCAACCGCCCTTTGAGAGTCACCTTTGGTTCGTTCAAAAGTGCGGGTACATCTGCAAACCGCTCATACTTATGGGAAAGCTGATTCAGCAAACCCCACTCATCCAGAGAGCCAATCAACACGACTCGCGCAAAATTAGGATGCTGCGCCTGCACCCTGGTACATAACCGCGCCGCCAAGCTACTTTTACCTAGTCCGTCCATCCCGGCAATAAACACACTGATTTGGTCGCTGGTTTCCCGCAATGCCTTGAGACACCGTTGCAAATGTCGCCTGCGTCCGACAAATTCAAACCGACTGGCAACTTTGATTTGATTATTCTCATCCAGGAATTCTGGCTCTGGCGCTGTGAACTTCAACCTTTCACGATTTCTTGTTCTCAGTGGTGTCACCAGTTCTGCAATCGGGCGCGTATCCCGATACATCCGCAACAGATGCCAGTCGGTGCATTCGTTGTCAATCATCTTCTGCTGCGCCGCTTTGACTGCTGCTTCAACAGTTGCCCCCGTCGCCAAAGCTTGATAGAGTACCTGTGCCGCGACAATACCTGTGCGGTCAAACACTGGACGCGCCCAGCTTAAAACTATACCTGCCCCCGCCTTCACCAATGCCTGTGCGATCGAGGGTACTGTCCCCTTGTTAGTAACCTGTCCCAGATGACAACCAGAGAGAAAAGTTACACGGGGCCAGCGTCCGCGAAAGGCTCTAGCTAAGTCATTGACGGTAGTAAGTTGCAAATTCCCCACCTCATCCTCAGTGATCAAGCAAGGAGTATTATCTGGTAGTGTTGTACCTGGTGGCAGCAAATAGCCGTAATCTTCTTTGGTATAAATTATCCCCTGTCCGGTGAGGTGAAAGACATCAAAATAGTCTTCTGGGTAGGATTGCACCAAATTAGCTAACTCTGCAACTGAGCCACTTTCCTCGACAATCAACACCAAAGGCTGTTCTTTAGTTGCTTGCAAAATGTTCGCTTCTTCCTGCTCAAACCCTAGTGGTGGAACTCTGGGATCTTCAGGAGAAGTCGCCATGAACAGCAACCGCAATGGGCGATTTTGCACGCCAATCACTTGAGCTTGACGCTGCTGCACAGAACGCACTGGCAAGACGGAAATATCCCGGTGTTCTATTAAAAACCCTGCACCATCATGTAGTAATTCCCAAGGCAAATGTGCCAATCCCAACGCTACTCGTTCTGTTTCTGGGTTCAACCCCTGCACTTCGCTGGTTTGAATCAAATCCAGATAAATTGTTTGCTCATCTGCTTCATTTAGCGACCTTCTCAGCCATCCCTCATCACCATCCAGCCATTGATAAAGTTGTCGTCCCAACTGAGTCAGATCAGGCAAGGCTACTGTTTGCGGAGTATAGTAATTTTGCTCGCACAAATCAATCAGTGCTGCCAACTCGGCTTTATTCAAGGTACGTGAAACATTGTTAAAGCGCAGTTCAAAAGTTTGCTGTTGACTGAGGGCGAAGGTGAGGTTTAGAGGCATGGCTTGTAGGAGTAGTTTCCACAATAACCTTTACCGTATTATCACCCAATTTATCCAGATTTATCCTATTCCTAAAGGCTTATCCTATTTCTAAAGGCTTAGTTATTATCGCCGATATTCGTCGCCACAATCGCCGATCAGCTGATATAAATCCCGTGATTGCCGAGATACTGCATTGATGCGATCGCGATCGTCAGCATCTAAACTAAAACTAAATACTTTGGCGTTATCTTCTATATGTTCAGATACACTAAGCCTTGCACCAACTATCACACCTCCCACAGTTGGCTGATCTAAAATATAACGCACTGCCACGTTAGAAATACTTACTCCATGCTTATTAGCAATTTCTTTCAGGATAGCTAGCAACTCTTGAAATAATTGCCAACCACCCCAAGCATCGATAATATTTTTATATTTTTTCAAACTAGCAGTAGCTAGATCAAATCCTCGCGGTTCCGGTTTCCCCAAATATTTTTCTGATAACAAACTGCCGCACAGTGTACCGTAAGTAAAAAGCTTTATATCATGCTGTTGACAAAACTCCACCATATTAACTTCGGGACGGCGGTCAACAAGAGAAAATTGCACTTGATTAGAAACAATTTTGATGCCTGCTTCGGTAATAATCTTTAAGTTTTCCGTGTCAAAATTAGTTAAACCTAGATGCTTAATTTTACCCTCAGTCTGAAGTTCTGCCATATATTTTAGGGCATCCAGGTAATTTTTATCCTGATATTCCCACCAATGAAATTGCATCAAATCTAACGATTGCACATTCATTCTTCTCAGGGAAATATCAATATTTTCCTCGACGAGTTTTTTCGTCATTTTACCTGGACGAGGCACCCATTTTGTAAAGGCTTGTACCTGAGATAAAGCATCTTTCCCACGAGTATCAATTAGTTGACAGCGAAACTCACCAATAAAATCTTCTGCGGGGCCATAATGATCTGCTAAATCCCAAGTGGTAAAGCCTGCATCTAAATATTTGAACATCGTCTCAATGGCGGCATTGGGATTGATCTGTCCGTGTGCGCCGGAGACTTGCCACATACCATTTAATATGCGGCAGATGTTTAAATCGGGAGTAAATTGGAGACGGCTAGCTGCGGGTAAGTTCATTTTCAAGTTTAGGAGTGAGAAGTTAGGAGTGAGAAGAGTTAATAATTAGTGAGTTAACAAGGGGTTTTTTACAGCCTTCTTAATTTTATTATGAATGATTTAGGATTGCTATAGGAGTCCTAAATCATTTATGAAATCTTCTCTTTATACACTTTGTGCGTTTCTCTACGAGACGCTACGCGTAGCTTGCTTCTCCGTAGGAGTATGCGTCCTTCTCTACGAGACGCAATTGCGGTTCGTTAAACAAAATAATTGTCATAACTCAGATAGGATTGCGATAAAGTTAATAACTGCTAAAGTATTAACTCCTAACTCCTAACTTTCTAACGCCAGCCTTTTTCAGCTTGTTCAAGAACGTAAGCAGCAATATCTTGAATTTGCTGTTCAGTGAGTCGCTCTTTGTAGGCTGACATATTATTTTTACCATTGGTTACTATAGACGTAACTGCCTCGATTGAATCCATGCCATACTTTTTCAGAGCTTGCTTTTTGAGATTTTTACCTCGCCTAACTATGTTGCTGCCGTTAATATGACAACCAGCACAATGAACACTAAATAATTGTTCACCGTTAACTGTGTTTGCTGCACTAGCCGGCAAAGTAAAAGTACTGATTAATAACAAAAACGTTACTAATAGTAATCTGAGTAGTTTTTTCAATTAACTTCTCCCGATTTTGACATACTGGTTGCAGATATAAGTGTCCGAAGCAATACTACAGGGATTCAAAGTCAGTTGTAAATCCAGTAAAATTTGCACAATCTTCTTGAAAAGCTTCTGCATCACTAACATCCTCAATTTTATAGGACATGATGCGCGTCCCATCTGGCATTTTTTTGGAACCAATCAATTCACCTTGATATTTCTCTGCGATCGCTTTAAATTCAGTACCATAACGCTTCCAGGCATCACCTGAACAAGTAATATTTACTCGCCACATATTTCACTCTCAATTACTACCACTAAATATTAATCATCGCACAAATGGGCAACATGCTACACATCACCTATTCGGGCTGTTATTTTCTATCTAAAGGAAGTGCCTAGCCCAATCAGACTACGCCATAATGTGTGTGTGGGAACACGTCTAGAAAATTTTATCTATCCAAATTAGTTAAATCCCCAGAGTTGAAAATGCCTAACAATATCAAACAACAAATTCAAGCAGACCTACAACAAGCAAAAGAAACCGGACAATTAAGAACTGATCGGATTCGAGAAATTGTGAAATCCGCAGTTTCTCAAGTAGCTTCTGAGTTTAAACAAGGTTCTGGTGAACTTCGTAGCCTTGTTAGAGATGCAGTTTCTGCTGTCATTGAAAACTTCCAAGAAAAAGGTAGCGAACTCAAAGATGAAGTGACAGCTTCCATTGAAGGAGCGCTGGAAGGAATTAATAGTCAAAGACACGAAAACATTGCTAAAACTCAGACAGATATCAAGCGGCTACAGGCTCAACTGGATGGTGAAGAAGAACAACTCCAGCAAGAGGTTGATGTGATTTTGGCAGAGATTGAAGAGACGGGTAAGGAAAAACCTGCTAGTACCAAAACTGCAATTGATTCTGCTGTCAATGCTATTAAAGATAGTGAAGAACTAGGATTGTTAAAGAAGCGTTACGCCCAACTGCAAGCGCAGCTAGCGATTGTCCGAGCAAACTTAGCTGCACGCTATGGCGGACGTTCTCTGGAGGTTCAAGATTATCTAGACGAGGCTAAACACTGGTATGATAAGGCTCGTCCCCAAGCGGAGGCTGTCGCTGTACAGGTAGGAGAGAAGCGATCGCAGCTAGAAGATAAACTGGGTGAAGCTGGTACATCTCTAGCAAGAAAAGAGCGCCAAATCAAACAAACTTTAAGGGAGTTACTCTTAACGGCAGCTGACTTATTCAAAGATAAGGAACCTGCTGATAAAGAGCGGGAGACTATTCATAAATAGACTGCTTTGGTGTTTAATTGACTTAGTAGGCTGCGTTAGGCTAAAGCCTAACGCACCATGTTATACAACGGTGCATTCGGCGCTTTCCATAAATATTTCTATTTACAAATCATCTCGAAATATGCGCCTAACACAACGGCAGATTCAATACATAAAAAGTGGTGCGTTAACCGTAACGCACCCTACTTAATTGGAAGTCCCTAAAATTAATCTTGCGTATTAGTAAGTACGTCCTTCTGCATTAAGTTGTTCGTCATGCTTGGCAATGACCCAAATTGCATGAATACTACCGGGTAGCCAACCTAGAAATGTGAGCAAAATGTTAATAAACAAAGTTGGGCCAACTCCAACTGTCAAGAAAACGCCTAAAGGAGGCAGTAACAAACCTAGAAGAAAACGAACTAATTTCATGATGTTACAACTTTGTGATTTTGTTTAATTTGAAGATACCGAATGAGGAAATCCACCTTCGGATATTTTATTTGGAGTAGAGACGTGATGAAATTGGTATTTATACTCCCTCTAATACTTATCTAGAAGGTAATTCACCTTGGCTTTTTACATCACCACTGCTGGTTAAAAGGTTTCTTTCAACAAAGTAGTTGTTAATGAAGGTGTTAGCAAAAGAGAGAATTACTGGCCCCAGAAGAAAACCAATAATTCCGTGAACTGAGAACCCAGGAATTAGCACTGATGCTAACCAGAAACAAAAACCGTTGACGATCAGCGAAAATCCTCCAAATGTGACAAAGTTAAGTGGGAGAGAAAGAGTAGACAGAACTGGTTTAAATGAACCGTTAATTAGACCAATTACTAAACCGGCAATCAAAGCTGCGGGAAAATTAGCAATATTAACGCCTGGAACAACTAAATCAACAATCAACAGGCTCAAAGCTGTAGCTAGCGCGGTTAATAATGGAGTCAACATTTTTTTGACCTAATAACTAAAGATTTATTGTTTGTAACTTCTGATCTCATCTTTAACTATCTGCTACGTTTTAACCTCTCTTGCAAGATAGAATTTAGTTCTACCATTAGGTCTATGATTGATAAAACTATAGCGGTTATAATATACATGCAATAGAAAGTAGGCACACACAGCTAGCTATGCCTCCCTACTCTATTTGACCAATTGCAAAACTCGCAAGTTATGTGATGCAATGTTTTTAAGGGTGCGTTATGGCGCTTCTCTGTTGAGTCCAATACAGACCTAACCCCCAACCCCTTCCCTACAAGGGAAGGGGAGTAAATTGAAAGCCTCTCTATTTTTAGGAGAGAAGTTTGGAGAGAGGTCAAAGTGTATTGCATACAAACGAAAAGTGCCATAAACAAATTTAAGATTAATTTAATGTCACAGGGCAACAATCACTCCGATTTTCCAGACTCAGGCTGATAGTAAAGGGCTGATTTATATAAGACTTGTTCTTGATGGGTTTCTAAAGTGCAATGAGATAAAGGGTAAGTTACACAAGTAACAACATAACCAGCCTGTATTTCACTTGGACGCAGAAATTTTTGCTCACTTTGATCAACTTCACCACTAATGAGTTTGGCGATACAGGCAGAACATTCGCCTTGTTTACACCCAGATGGTAGGCGGATACCAGCTTCTTCTGCCATATCCAGAATATATTGATCATCTGGTACTTGAATGGTGCGATCTAACCCAAGTGTAGGATTGATGAATCGAACTTGATAAACTGCCATCTGCTATTTCTAATTATTGTTTAACCGCTTTCATCGACAAACTAATCCGCTTGAGTTTCTCGTCGATTTCTAACACCTGCACTTTGACAACTTGTCCAACTTTGACAACTTTGTTGGGATCGTCTACAAATCTATCAGCAAGTTGGGATATATGCACCAAGCCATCTTGATGTACGCCGATATCAACGAACGCGCCGAAGTTGGCGACATTCGTCACGATTCCCTCTAGTTCCATTCCCACCTTTAAGTCCCTGATTTCCTTAATTCCTTCTTTGAAGGTGGCATATTTAAACTCAGCACGAGGATCTCTACCTGGTTTTTCCAGTTCGCTGAGGATGTCGCGCAGTGTAGGTTCGCCGACGCTATCGGTAACATATTTCTTCAGGTTGGTCTTTTTGAGTTTTTCGGCAATTTGTGTCACCTGATTTAATGGCACATTTAGATCAGATGCGATCGCTTCTACTACAGAATAACTTTCTGGATGCACTGCTGTATTATCTAATGGGTTGTCACCGCCGCGAATCCGCAGAAAACCTGCTGCTTGTTCAAAGGCTTTCGGCCCCAGCTTCGCAACTTTCAACAGTTGTCGGCGATTTTTAAAGGCTCCATGCTGGTTGCGATAGGCGACAATGTTATTAGCAACTGTTGCCGTAATTCCAGAGACGGAAGTTAGAAGTTCTTTGGAAGCGGTGTTTAAATCTACGCCGACGTAGTTCACGCAGCTTTCTACGGTGTCATCCAATTTCTTTTTTAACAACTTCTGATCGACATCGTGCTGGTATTGTCCCACACCAATGGATTTGGGATCAATTTTCACCAGTTCCGCTAAGGGGTCTTGCAAACGGCGACCGATGCTAATCGCGCCGCGCACGGTAATATCTAAATCGGGAAACTCTTCTAGCGCTACAATACTCGCAGAATATATAGATGCGCCAGACTCATTCACCATCACCTTAACTGGTTTGCGTTCGATGGTTTGCAATACTTGCGTCACAAATTCCTCAGTCTCGCGGGAGGCTGTACCGTTACCGATGGCGATTAACTCAATTTTGTACTTTTCAATCAGATTTTTGACAGTTTGTGCTGCTTTGAGTCGTTGTTCAGCCGCTTGGTGGGGAAATACCGCTTGGTATTCCAAAAATTTTCCAGTTTGGTCGAGGACTGCAACCTTACACCCAGTTCTAAATCCAGGGTCTATCGCCAGGGTTGGTTTCATTCCTGCTGGTGCAGACAGCAGCAACTCTCGCAGATTAGTTTCAAATGTCTTAATTGATTCTATGTCTGCATAAACTTTCTTCTCAGAAATTACTTCCCCCATGAGAGAGACTTTCATCAAACGATTGAATGCATCCTTCAGCATTGACTGATAAAAATCCCGAATTGTGCGGACTTTGGTTTTAATTTCTTTCGACTCAAGATAGTAAAGTACCGTATCTTCATCGAAAGCAATTTCAAAGCTTAATATTTTTTCAGTTTCACCGCGACACAACGCCAGCATATTGTGGGGTGCAATATTTTTTACCCTAATTTGATAGTTACGGTACATCTCAAATTTGGTTGTACCTTCAGGATAATCATCTTTGATGCGGGAAACAAATACCCCTTCTGCTAAAAGATAATCGCGGATATATGCGCGTAACTCAGCTTTTTCAGCTACTTCTTCCGCTAAAATGTCAGCAGCACTTTTGAGCGCTTCTTCTGCTGTTTTTACTCCCTTAGTTTCAGAAATATACTTAGCCGCTTCTTCCTCCAGAGATGCAGTTACAGCATTTTTGACATTTAGCGACTTGATGAATTCCGCCAGTGGTTCGAGTCCTTTTTCTCTGGCGATGGTGGCGCGGGTGCGTCGCTTTGGTCGATATGGTAAGTATAAATCCTCAAGTTCAGTTTTTTGTAAACAGGATGAGATTTTGGTTTTGAGTTCATCTGTAAGTTTACCTTGTTGGGCGATCGCACTTAAAATCACCGATTTTCGTTCTTCCAGTTCTGTTAAATAAGTATATCGATCAGCCAGTTCACGTAGTTGCACTTCATTCATCTCATCGGTGCGCTCTTTGCGGTAACGTGCAATAAACGGAATTGTTGCACCCTCCGCCAAAAGTTCCAGCGCGTTTTGCACCTGATGGGGTTTGAGGTTTATTTCAGTTGCCAGTAATTGAGGAATGTTCAGCATTGGGTGTCTAAAATGAAAAAATGAAAATGCTACTTCTAAAGGTAATATGCTAGATCCTGATCTTGGCGCAAGGCCAAAATTTTAAGCTAATTTACCAGATGATTGTTCACAAGAGTGCAATTGGCGAAATAGACAAAACCCACCTACGCAAGTTTTAACCCCTTTCAATCCCCGTAGGTAAACGAGAGTTTGTATAGCATAGCGCACCTATGCTGAGTCGGCAGAGCGACAGAACGAGCATCACCGGAATATATTGTGTGTTCCTACATACCAAGCAAGCTACGCGTAGCGTCAAGCTTACACGCAGCATCAACCACACAAGGAGGAGTTTTCATCTGTCGCAATAATTATTCCAATTGGTGTAATATATAATGTTGCATAATCTTGACTCTCTATAAATATTTATTTCGATCGACTGTTGTGGCTAAAACCTGATTGGATGTAGAATTAACCACAATTTCAATTTATTTTATAAGCACAACAACTTTTAGTTCAGAGGTTAGTAAGATGCCTTTGTTTTTCTTGATACCACTGTGTACGGCTTTAGCTACTGGCTACTTATTTAAAAAGAGTACTGATGAAATTGCATATCTTGCAGGTGTATTTGCAGCTATTAGCTTGATTTTAAGTTTAGTATTAGCACCCTGGCAGATTCAGTTTGGATTGTTAATCATTGTCTTCATTATTACCAACAGACTTTTGCAGGAAAATGATTCCAAACAAACTGAAGCTACAAGAAAACAACCTAGAGAGATTAAATAATACCAACCACCACGAACTAGTTTTTTCTCAACTTTAAACTGCTGGAAATTATCAGACAGCTAACCCAGTAATGTCCTTAAAAACGGAACTTGGTAATTTTTTTATGGGAAATTCTTCCGTGTGAGTAAGGTCTTGACCACTTTAGACTCGCTTTTTAAATAGAATATTTCCTATCCTTCAGCCGATGAACGCTATAGTTAGACTAGGTATTGTTGAGCTTTTCCATCTTTAAGGCGACGCCAACTTTTAAAAGTATACTGACAATCAATCTTAGTATCATAGGACTTACGCATTGACACGAAAGAGCAAATATGGGTGATTTGAAAAACCGCATTTGTCGTAGGGGCAATTCATGAATTGCCCCTACCGCGCCGGTCTACTTCCCATCAAAGAATGATTAATAAAAACCTGAAACGACATATTGACGTTGATACACAACATAATTCTTTTGTACAGTGCGTAAGTCCTATATCAAATAAAATTTGATCAGAGAATTCAGAAATAGCTTATTCCGACTTACTTAGTGTCTGAATTAACTCTCGACTAAATTTTGTCCGAGATTTATGAATTTGAATATTTTCGTGGATAAATAAAAAACGATTCAGACTTTCGGTTGCCATCTATAATTTATGCTGTAATTAGTGTATTTTAGTACTACAATTTGCCATTGCTTACACTGTTGTTCAAATTTTAATTTTGCTTTCTCAAACTTTTAGCTTTGCACTTCTAGAGTCTGAGACTAAATCGCTACTTCTGCAACTTTATTAGCCAGAAAGTGCTTCATAAATGTACAAATCCTTAAAAATAAAGATTCATCTAGAGAAAAGTTTATATTTTATGAAGTTTCTGTTTAAATATATTTTCGGTAAATGAATTTTTGATGAAGTGTGACGATAAATTTGCAACACGCTTTACTCATGGTATTCTAGTAAGTGATTACATGTAACAAGAAAGTTAAAGTAAACCTCTAGTTAAAATTACATGTAATTTAAGAACAAGTTAAGCCAATTTAATACTAAGTAATGTCAAAACATCTCAAATCAGATGCAATCAACATTAACTCCAGGTTGACCAGGCAACGCTAGTTTACATTAGCCGTTAGTGTCGTCAAAAATTCCATTTTTACATTCAGTAAAATTCCGCATAAACCTGTAAAGCACATTACTGTAGACTGATTCATCTACGTATGATTTCCGCAGACAAGCAGATTTCTGTTAATTATTGTGTTGCCATGCCCAAAAATAGCACGTATACACACCCAATTTGAGTACAAATTTTTATGAATCGGCTGGGTTTCCAGATATGTCTGTGAGCCTGGAGAAATTCTATGGTATATCAGTAAATTAATCAACTTTCCTGGAGCAAATTAAGAACATTTCTCAATCCAGTTAAGTTAATGGCTTGAGAATTTTAGTAGTGTCTTCAACAACATTTCTACAGCAGGATACAACTGATGAAAGTTAATGAATGGATTAATCTAAAATTCTGCCAATCCATTTTTATTCCCTTAGCTCGATGTGTTGAAGATGCGGGTCGAATCCGAGTTCAGCATAAGCGATGTCTACGACGGGCTACGCCTACCCACACTGCTAAACTTTGTTCAGAGCAAATTTGTGGCAAAGCCCTTAACCTTCACTACATCTGTATCCTTTATAACTTAGATATTGCGATCGCGCCAAAAGTAGTCTTGAAGCATAACTGGCTGACAGGGAAGATTTCTGTAATTCACAGTTGGGCCAAGCAAGAAAACTGGTTTGTCTGGGAGTATAACCCAGTAAACCAATTTAGCGTACTCTACTCCGATAATATCGGACGCTGCCATAATACAGCTACCATCCTGTAAGCTGCATAATATTTAGTTGCTAAGTCTAGGACATGAGCTTCAACGGTCATTTTGATATCAGTCCCTTCAACATAACTGTCTATTTACTGAAGTGGAAGTCGAATTGCACAGAAGGTGTGACCGAGATCGGAAACGTTCAAAACAACGGGCTATTTACTGTCCGGTTCATACCTACTATCTCGATTGAGGCAAGTGTACTATGAAATCTATGTCGCAAATTTCCCACTTTAAAATAATTCCTTATATCATCCTGTTTGTGAGTATTTTATTTAGTATTTCTGGGCAATTGCTGATGAAGCATACCATGAGTAATACAAATGAGGGATTATTTACTTGGGTATTTATTGAACAATTAGCATTAGCTGTTAGTGTTTATTGCTTGGGAGTAGTAAATTGGATATTGGCTCTGCGATCTGTAAAATTGAGTATTGCTTATCCACTCACTAGTTTAAATTATGTCGGCATACTTTTCGGTTCATACTACTTTTTTAATGAGGTGATTACACTCACTCGAATAGCAGGGGTCATCACTATTTTTCTGGGTGTTATTTTAGTGGTTATTCCCATTAAAAAGTCTATATAAATTTTCTTTAGTAAATTCCACAAAAAGTATTGACAAATGAACCCCATTACTTGGCTAATTTTAATGCTTGTAGTTTTATTCGGAACAACAGCTAACGTATCACTCAAGTATGGACTTTACATTTCTAGCCCTACTAAGGGAGAAAGCACATCTATCAAAAATCTATTATTCTCTCGTTATTTTTTGATTTGGTTTATCTGTTATACATTTATGACAATATTGTGGCTTTATGTATTGCGGACAATTCCTCTGAGTCAAGCATTTCCAGTTTTAGGATTAATGTATGCACTTATACCAATTGCTTCTCACTATCTTTTAAAAGAGGAGGTTATTTTTAGCCAGTGGTTGGGAATTTCTGTTATTATAACTGGCGTAATTCTTGTTGTACATTAATAGCTGAAAATGGAATTACTGAGGTTATTAATCTTAAATGCCTCTGAAGATATATCTCCAAAACATCCCGATAAAAATCTAAATTTATGAATATAGGTATCATTGGCGGAGGCATAACTGGGCTAGTATTAGCCCAACGTCTTTCACATCAAGGACATATAGTAACTGTATTCGATAGCAATAAGCAGCTTGGTGGACTTACCACCTATCATGATTACGGGTTGTTTACCTGGGATCGCTTTTATCACGTTATTCTACCTTCTGATACTCACTTAATAAATTTTTTCAGAGATATTGGTCTTGGAGATAAACTGCGTTGGCATCGAAGTTTAACAGGTTTCTACGACAATCAGAAATTTTATTCTATTAGTAACACTATAGAATTTCTGCGCTTTCCTCTGTTTGGACTTATAGGTAAAATCAGATTAGCTTTTACTCTCCTGTATGGTTCACGCCTTAATAACTGGCGGCGCTTAGAGAAGATTTTAGTTGAAGATTGGCTATTGAAACTCGGTGGTAAAAACACATACCAAAAGCTCTGGAAACCCTTGCTTCTATCCAAATTAGGAGAGAACTATAAGCGAATATCAGCCGTTTTTATCTGGGCTTATATCAAACGACTATTTTCAGCGCGGGATTCTTCATTAAATAAAGAACAACTTGGTTATGTCTCAGGCAGTTACAAAACTGTTTTTGACCATATAGAAAAATTAATTTCCGCGGCTGGAGGTCATATTCGCACAGGTGTGGCGGTAGAATATATTGCACCTCATCCGGGGGGTGGAATTTGGGTAGAATCTCAGGGAAAAAAGGAACATTTTGATAAAGTCATTTTTACTGGCCCAGTTAATATTTTGCAACAGGTTGTTGCCGATGAACTGGTGAAAGTTTCAGACACTGGTGAAACAGTAGAATACCTGGGTGTAATCTGCATGGTACTTATTACTCGCAAGGCTCTAGTTCCTTATTACGTAGTAAATATTGCCGATAGAAATATTCCGTTTACCGGAGTCATCGGTATGAGTAACTTAGTTTCTTTACAGGAAACGGCAGGATATCACATGACATTTCTACCAAAATATATACTTTCCACTGACCCGTTGTTAAAACAGCCAGATGATGAATTGCGCCAAATATTTTTTCAGGGTATACGTTTGATGTTCCCAGAACTCAAAGCAGATGACATTGTGGCAGCACACATTAATCGAGCTATTAAAGTACAGCCACTACAAGTTTTAGATTATTCAAGTCTGGTTCCAAAAGTGAGTACTGAAAACGATGATTTTTTCGTCGTCAATACCTCACAGTTGGTCAATGATAGCGTCAACAACAACGCAGTTGTGCGACAAGTCGATGAATTTCTCAAAAAATCAAAATTACTGAATTCTTGAGATTTTGCTAATGGTATTTTAAAAATAATACGAGGTCTTTATGAGTCTTTTTGTTCTTTTACCCGCATACAACGAGCAAGAATCAATTCGTCCCTTGTTCAAAAGGTTTCAGACATTGCAGCAAATCTCTAATATGGAGATAGAACTGATTGTTGTTGATGATGGTAGTAGTGATAAAACTGCTGAGACTGCTTTAGAAGAATCTCAATCACTGGGGATATTACTGAGATTAGTACAACATCCCAAAAATGCTGGTTTAGGTCAAGCAATTAAAACAGGTTTCACGACTTTCTTAGAAATTTCTCAAGAAGGCGATTTTTTAGCCGCGATGGATTGCGACAACACTCAACCACCAGAACTCTTAATCAAGATGTATGACACCATGATAGCTGGTAGCTATGATATTGCGATCGCATCTAGATATCGAAAAGGCTCTAAAGTCATAGGCTTATCAAAATTTAGAGAACTGATGAGTTACGGAGCCAGCTGGCTTTTTAGAATTGCAGCCCATGTACCAGGTGTAAGAGACTACACCTGTGGTTACAGGCTGTATAACCGTACTTTCGTGACTAAACTGGATATGTATTATGGGGACAGCTTATTTACTGAAAGTGGATTTGCTTGTATGATAGATTTACTGCTGAAAGCCAAAGTACTCAAACCAAAAATCATAGAAGTTCCAATGGTTTTGAGATACGATCAAAAGCCGACTGCCAGCAAAATGAAAGTTATTAAAACTATTACTCGAATACTAAAGCTCTTGTTTAAGAATCTATTATCGACAGGACAAACTTCCAATTTAGGTCAAACTTTCAATCAGCAAGAAACATCAAGAATTCCACTGAAAATTGGAAATCGTAAATAAACGTGAGAAGGAATGTTTGCTCATTCTCTGGGTCTAAAACATTACACCCAGTATTGCAACTGATTCTCTAAACATTCTCTTCATTTATTACCAGGGTGCAACTATGCCATAGAGAATTTGAATATTTTGCTTCATGCCAAAGTCAGTAACAGCGACAAGATATTGTAACAACGCATCAACATCTTTAATAGCTTTAGCAGTAAGCCGAACCTTTCCAGTTGGTGTTTGTGTCCAAGAACACGCGGGAATTGGAAAACCATGAGCAAAACTGTGCCTGACTTGCAGAATATCGTTTAGCATCTGTCGAGTGGCGAGTGCGTTCATACTTCTTTTTGACCAAACCCAATCATTGATAGGGTCATAGCCAGTATATTGAAACAAAAGGTTACGCGAATTCTCTGCATTTGGTGTGTTAAATTGTTTAAGCGATCGCTCTGCTGCATTTTTAGCAATAGAATGCACAGCATGAAACTGAGGGTCCAAGGGATTTGCGGTGACATCAAAAAAGTTGTGAACTAGTTCCTCAATATAAGCCTCCCATCCAGCCACAAACATCGCTAGAGATGAATGGTAATAGACTTGAGTTTGGCTGTTTAATATTGGACGTAAGCGGGAATCTGTCGCAGTATCACGTAGGACACGAGCTTTAGAAGCCGCTTTATCGTACCTTAATGCTGCTGGTGATGGCACGGCGATGCTCTTAAAGGAAATTCACAAACTCTTCAAGTGCTTCTCGATACCTCTGTAATGGCTCTAAATATAATTGTACTTGCTGTTCACCAATTTTTTTTGGGCCTGGTTTAAGTTTATGTAAAGGGGTGCCAGTTTTTGCTGCAACTATAGCAACAGCATGAGAAGCAGGAATCTCAATTAGACTTTTACTGGGAATTTCAATAAAACTATTACTTGGTAAGTCTTTGGGATTAGCAAAAATATGACGATTTTTTTGATGTATATTATTGAGAGTTTTCTGAATCATTTTGTTTATAGCTAAGGATGCAGAGGCAGGTCTACTTTCATACATTGTTACCTGATTAAGAACAAATGCATATAATTTTGGCACAGATATGCCTTCTTCTTTTGCACGTTTAGCAAAGCTAATTTTTGCATATGGCGCAGTATTGGGATCAGTTATGCCATATAAAAGTGCAACCACATTTTCAATCGCATGAAGTGAACTTTCTGCCGCAGTAAATGGAACAACTACACCCTCTGCTCCAACTAGACCAAGCTGTGTATAAATAGCAAAACTAGGGCTACAGTCAATTAAAAATACAGTATCTCTCTCACCACTATATATACGCAGAGAAATTATTAAATCTCGAATCCAATTAAGCACCTGTTTCCAAGCATCATTTGGTATTTGTAGTTCAGATGTTTGCCTAATTGCTTCAGAAATTATTTCGAGAAGATTGTCTCCACATACGAGTTTCAAATTTTCTGGTATTTGTGGGTTAAATTCTGTTGGCTCACAAATATAAGGAGATACATCGCTAATCATTCGGAAGGGAGAGTTAAGACGTGCTTCCAGGTAGCCAGCCACTGTCGAGCGTGGTGTTTTACTGCTTAAAGAATCTAGTGCCTTTGGACTATTAATATCTCCCCCTAGTAAAATCTCTGAAACGTTGGCTTGGGGACACAGGTCAATTACATAAACATCTGTATCGGGGTAACGGTGAGCATATTCAGCAGCAGCCACAAAGCAAAGAAAGCTCTTTCCCACGCCACCTTTGGTGTTCCAAAAAGCATACGAACTCATTTGATATATTCCTTTTCTAGGTAAAACAGTCCCTGCGGGTATTAGCAATGCTGTGGAACTTTTACCCCTATTGTCGCAAAATGGAACTGTATTCTATCTCGAATTTACATGAAGTGCGTAGTTTACCGCCGTAGGCATCGCGCTCTCGAAAGGGCGTTACTGACAATATTTCTACTAACGCTTAAAAGGGGGAAGTGAGTTTCCCAGGTGAGGAAACCCCTACTACTTAATTGCCGACTCTGGCTTTCGCTGATTTGTTAGACTGAACACACCAGGATTTTTCAGTCAAATCTCTGAATTACGCCAGCAGACGAGGCTACCCATGCTTACAAGTACGCTACTTCTCTCAAATCAACTTCCGACCCTCCAATATTCCTCCACACCAGAGCGTTTCGATGAAACCTGGGAAGCCCCCCTGGCTACCCTTCTGGGATTAGGACGCGCCGCTGGCGCTGACTTCATCGAATTATTTTTAGAGCGTCGCAACTATATTAGTTGTCTTGCAGAAGATGACGCTATCACGAGTATTTCACCCAGTCTGTCTACAGGCGCGGGAGTCAGAGTATTTCGCGGCAAAGCTGACTGCTACGTTAGCACTAATGACCTTTCTTTTTCCGGTTTGAAAGCAGCCTTAGAAAAAGGTCTTTCTATCTTGGGATTGCAACTACCCACTCCTAAAGCTTTCATTCCAGAAATCAACCTGGAATTACTGAGAGATTACGCCACCAAAAGAGGTAAAGATGCATGGCTACCAGCGTGTAGCAGCATCCGAGAAATGGGAGAAGTCCTCCTTGATGGTACTGCCAACCTGAAGCAAAAAGCTAGCCACGTCCAATCGCGCCGTGCTACCTATTTCCGGGATTGGCAAGAAGTTTTAATCGCCGCCAGTGATGGAACTTTTGCCCGTGATATCCGCCTCACCCAATCAGTAGGATTTAACCTGTTGTGTGCCGATGGTGCTAATCGTACCTCAATTGGCGATCGCGCAGGTAATACTAGCGATGCCAACTTCTTGAGAACTTGGGATTCTCAACAAGCCTCTGAGAAAATAGCAGAATCGGCTGGAAAAATGCTCTACGCAGATTACGTGGAATCGGGTACTTACCCCATCATTATGGCCAATCACTTTGGCGGCGTAATCTTCCACGAAGCTTGCGGACACCTGCTAGAAACTACTCAAATAGAACGCAATACCTCTCCCTTTGCTGACAAAAAAGGCGAAAAAATTGCCCACGAAAGTTTGACAGCCTGGGATGAAGGGCGCTCTGAAAATGCCTTCGGGACAATTGACATGGATGACGAAGGTATGCCGGCTCAAAGAACCTTATTAATTGAAAAAGGCGTTCTGAAAAACTTCTTAGCAGATAGAACCGGTTCTGCACGCACTGGACACCCCAGAACTGGAAGTGGACGCCGCCAAAATTATACCTTTGCTGCTGCTAGCCGGATGCGTAATACTTATATTGATTCTGGCGAGTACAGCATTGATGAATTATTTGCCTCTGTTGATAAAGGTATTTACTGTAAAAAGATGGGTGGTGGTAGCGTTGGTGCTACAGGTCAATTTAACTTTAGTGTTGATGAAGCTTATTTGATTGAAAATGGCAAAATCACCAAACCGCTAAAGGGAGCAATTCTTATCGGTGAAGCCAAGGAAATTATGAATAAAATTTCCATGTGTTCCCAAGATTTGGAACTTGCACCAGGTTTTTGTGGCTCCGTCAGTGGCAGTATTTACACCACAGTCGGACAACCGCACATCAAGGTTGATTCTATTACCGTCGGGGGACGATAAGAATTTTAGATTTTAGATTTTGGATTTTGGATTGTGAATGAGCAGGAAATTCCGTCAATAAAAAGCTACGAGACAAATATAAGTCATAAGCTCAACCACATCTAGTTTGCATAACATTCAATTGTACATTTCTTGTGGCGTGGGCGTCTCGCCCGCCCAAAATATACAAATTTTATGTGGAACAGCTTAACATCCAAAATCCCAAATCTAATATCAAAAATTGAATCGCTTCCAATCCAAAATCTAAAATCCAAAATCTAAAATTGATTATGCCGAATATCAATGAGATTGCAAATTCTGCTAAGGACAATGCTGATAAGCTTGGTATTAAGAAATTCGACATTTATGGCTCAACAGTAGATGACACTAGCGTGCAAGTAGACCAAGGTGAGGCAAAACAAGTCAAAGCCTCAAATCGCTCTGGTGTTACTGTTCGTGTCTGGAATGAAGATAATACAATGGGTGTCACCAGCACCACAGATGTAGATGCCAAAGGACTGGAATTAGCTTTGAAAACTGCCTACGAAGCCAGTTTCTTTGGTGTTAAGGAAAATGTTCCTGATTTTAGTCCAGAAGCTACTGTTGCTATTCCAAATAAATCTCAAGCTAAGACACCCCAAGCACCTGTTGCTGAACTCATAGAAAGATTGTTGGTAGCTGAAAAAGAATTACTGGCAGCTCATCCAGCAATTAAAGGTGTACCTTATAATGGTTTATCGCAAAGAGATGTTGACAGGTTTTATCTAAATAGCGACGGTGCAGTGAGAACTGAATCTCACTCTTTAGCATCAGTTTATCTTTACAGCAAAACTGAGGAAGAAGGAAAAAAACCTCGCAGTGCAGGTGCTTATAGAATCAACCAAAGTTTAGATAATCTAGACATCAATGGTTGCATCAAAGAAACCGCCGATAAAACTATCAGTCACTTGAATTATGAAAAAATCAAAACAGGTAAATATCGAGTTGTTTTCTCAGCGGAAGCTTTCTTAAGTCTGTTGGGTGCTTTTTCTAACTTGTTCAATGCCCAAAGTATTTTGGACAATCAAAGCTTATCTACTCCTGATGATTTAGGTAAGCAAATTGCTTCTCCTCTGCTTTCAGTTTTTGATGATGCACTGCACCCAGCTAACGTTGGTGCAGAAACTTTTGATGGTGAAGGAACTCCTACTCGTCAGATTTCGCTGATTGAAAATGGTGTTTTAACAAGCTTTCTCCACAGTGCAGGCACTGCTAAAAGGTTAAATGCCCAGCCAACAGGTAATGCCAGTATTGGTGCAAAAGTCAGCGTCAGTCCCAATTTTTATCACGTTTTTACAACAGCAACTCCTGAGCAGGAGTTTAGCTTAGAAACTGCTGAAAATGTGATTTTTATTGATGATTTACAGGCTCTCCATGCAGGAGTTAAATCCTTGCAGGGTTCGTTTTCTTTGCCGTTTGATGGTTGGCTAGTTAATAAGGGTGTCAGGACGAGTATTGAGTCAGCAACTGTTGCTGGCGATTTCTTAGAACTCTTAAACTCAATTATTTATGTAGAAAAAGATGCGGAGTTAACGCCAGGGGGAGTTTGCCCGAAAATCTGGGTTAATGAACTGTCGATTACCGGTGAATAAAACTTAAAAAGTGCAGAGTTAGGAGTTGAATATATAGCGGTTCTCAGCTGAGTGAGGTACAATAACCCCACCCCCAACCCCCTAAGAGCAAGCGAGGAGGGTACTATGATGTACCTTATATGATTAGGAAACGCTATAACTCTTAACTCATCACTTTGAAATTTTTACTCACCATTAATATTCACCACCGACGCTAATCGCAGTATTAAATACATGAGCACCGCTTAAATCAATCCCAGCTAAGACAGCGCCGTCTACGTCAGTATTATATAAACGGGAATTACTCAAATTAACGTTGGTGAGATTGGCATTATTTAAGATAGTATCGCTGACGAATGCTTCTTTGAGATTAGCAGACTTCAAATTAGCACCAGTTAAATCGGCACCTTCTAAGTTAGCACCTTCGAGATTAGCTCCTTTTAAATTTGCATTTCTCAGGTCAACACCTATCAGATGAGCGCCTTTGAGGTTTGCACCTGCTAAATTACATCCCAAACATGCTCTAGTTTCCAGCAAGCGGCGGACAGGGGCGGAGTTTTCTGCTTTGACGGGAATAGGAGCAGCTAAAGATAGCGTGCTGAGTATGGCTGCTGCCGTCAAAAAAATTCGTTTCATATTTACCTCCGACACTTCTAGAAGTCATTAAATTCTTAACTTCTACGATACCAGTGTGCCAAAATTAGAGAATTCTGTCCTCATGCGATCGGAGGAATATATAATTTCTATGAGATTAGGTATTCTTCCGTAAGGTAGTCCGATGGGACTAATATTAAAAGAGATTATATTAAGCCTTGCCGCTACCTAATAGGTACAGCAGCGCCATCCGAACGGCGACACCGCTGGCAACTTGCGATTGAATGAGACTAAATTCTGGGTCATCCATCAATTCAGAACTAATTTCAACACCACGGTTAACTGGGCCTGGATGCAAAACTTTGACATTAGGTTTACAAAGTTGCAACTTTGTGCGTGTAATGCCAAATAGCTGATGATATTCTCGCAAACTTGGCAGTAAATGAGCCGTCATGCGTTCCTTTTGCAGGCGCAAAGTCATGACAAAATCGGCATTGTGCAAAGCTGGTTCTAGCTGCCAATGTAGAAATAGTTGGGGAGTGGGGGAATAGCTCGTGACTTCTATCTCTTCAGAGATGTATTCGGCAAATAATTTGGGTAAGAGGGTGGGTGGTGCTGCGAGATGCACTTCGGCTCCACTGGCAATTAAACTCCAAATATTCGATCGCGCCACACGAGAATGGAGAATATCCCCAACAATGGCAATCTTTTTACCTTTTAAAAGATTCAGTCGGGGATGATCTGGGTCAATTAGAGTACAAATGGTAAATAAATCTAGCAGTGCTTGAGAAGGATGCTCATGTTGACCATCACCAGCATTGAGGACACTAACTCGTACACCTAGACGATCCATTTCAGCCGCGATCGCATTCGGTACTCCTGCCTCTCGATGGCGAACTACCATAATATCAGTTCCCATGGCCAAATAGGTTTTTGCCGTGTCGAGAATTGTCTCTCCCTTAGTCATAGAGGAAGATGCTGCGGCGAAATTCAGCGTATCCGCACTTAAGCGTTTGGCAGCGATTTCAAAACTGCTACGAGTCCGAGTAGAGGGTTCAAAAAATAAATTCGCCACCACCTGTCCCTGCAAGGTTGGCACTTTCTTCGTCCGCCGTGATAGCACCTCTTGAAAACTGGCAGCAGTTTGCAAAACTGTATCGTATTCAGTAGTAGTGAAGTCTGCCAGGGAAAGAATGTGATGACGATTCCAGGTGGTAGTAGGCATATTTGGGGACTGGAGACTAGGGACTGGGGATTGGGGAAGGTGGGGCCCCCTCTGGGGATA
>NZ_JABXKM010000083.1 GCF_017115025.1 Nostoc sp. NOS(2021)
TAGGGTGGGGTAAAAAATATTTGATACATCAATCATGACTTTTCAAACATCCTCTTACTGGGGTAGCTTCTTTCAAGTATTTGGGCGACATCAGCACAGCTTCGCTAGCAGTTAGCAATCATTTAGTTTGTAAACCATAGTATTAGACAAACTAATAATTAGTTTTGCATGATATTATGCTCTTCAGTATCACTAATCTCGATAAAATCTCATTTCATCCTCAAATACCGACATGACAACAACGACTCACCTCGATTTTGCCGCACGTGAGGCGTTGCGCCTACTCGACCCCGATCCCGAAAACTGGGTGAGCGATCGCTCAGGCATTGACCACAATGTGACGATAGTAGGCGGTAGTGGCAGTGGCAGCACCTTTGCATTTGCCCTGCGGCGTGCCGGCATTGGCCGCGTGACAGTCATCGATGAGGCTGAGGACGAAGCCCATGCTGGCGTGTGGCTGACGCGGGCGCGGATGAAAAAGCTACGCACACCGAAAAACCTGCCAGGGCCAGAACTGGGCATTCCGGCGCTATCATTTCAAGCTTGGTACGAGGTGCGGCACGGTGTTGAGGCATACGCAGCCCTTGACCGCATTCCACGAGTGGCGTGGGCTGAGTACCTCAGCTGGTATCGGCATTTTCTGGGCATTCCAGTTCGGTATCAGACGAAGTTGGTGCGGATTGAGCCGGACGCGGATTTCTTTCGTCTGCACCTGGAAGTGAACGGTGTCGCGCAGGTGGAAACCACACGTAAAATTATCTTCGCCAACGGTGTAGCTGGCACTGGTGGCCCAAATATACCGCCTGTATTGGCATCTCTGCCACGCACTTTATATGCACATACTGGCGATAAAATCGACTTCAACAATCTGCGTGGCAAAACAGTAGCAGTGCTGGGTGCTGCGGCCTCGGCCTTTGATGCGGCAGGAGTGGCATTGGAATCAGGCGCTAAGGCAGTACATTTGTTCGCACGACGGACAGCGATCGCATCTGTGCCAGTGAATCGCGTGCGAGGTTATCCTGGCGCTTACTATAACTATCCGCAACTACCTGATGCAGCTCGCTGGTTCCAAGCCTGGCGCTTTCATCAAGTTGGCTCTACGCCACCACCAGATGCAATCGAGCGGGTAATAGCGTTCTCTAACTTCCACCTGCATCTATCCGCACCTTGGAAAGCTGCTGATAGCCAAGGCGATCGCATCGTCGCTCAGGTAAATGATCATGTTTTCGAGTTCGATTTTGCGATCGCTGGTACTGGCTACTTTGTTGACCCGACGAAGCGGCCGGAACTCGCCGAATTTGCACATCATATCGCCCTCTGGCGCGATCGCTATGAAGCCCCAGCCGACCAGCGTGACGATCAACTCAGCACCCACCCTTACCTTGGCAGCGCCCATGAATACCAAGAGAAAGTACCTGGCAATGCCCCCTACCTGAAAGACATCCATGTGTTCAATCCTGCTGGCTTCATCAGCTTCGGTCTGCCCATCGGCGACGTACCCAGCATCCGACGCGATGTGCCAGCAGTAGTGGCACGCATCAGCCATGACTTGTTCTTTGCTGACTGGTCATTACACGAAGCCCGGATCACTAGCGGCAACATTTCGCCGGACTTCGACACATTATTGTATGCAGACGCGGTATGGAAACAGCAAACCAAGGTGGCAGTCAGCTAAATCTGTGTAGCGTTTATAATTCACGCCTAATGTGAATTGAAATGGTCTGTACCCAGATGCGATCGCTATTTATCACTCTAAACCAACGTAATCTTTTCAATTGTACCGACTCTATTATTTTCGTACCAAAGTATAGGGGAGTTAGAGGCAGCCGACGGCTGCCTGTCAAGGTGAAACAACGGTTGAAACTCATTATTTTATCAGTAGCCTTGAGTCAAATGCTAAACAGTTTGGTAATTCTATTTGCAGTCATTGGGGAATTGAGAATTCATTACATTGGGGAGGCAGCGCGTTGCGGGGGTTCCCCCCGTTGTAGCGGCTGCCCAAAATTTCATTACCTTCGATGGTTCTAAGTGGCTGTTAAAAATTAGGTAATAAACCCGCTTGTTTGCAAATCTCATTAGCAGTAATCCGATCAATGGTACGATGCCGTTTTACAGGAAGAGTTTTTATATCATTAGTATAAATAGAATGATTTCCTCCTTCCCTTAATAAATAAAAGCCATTTTTTTCTAAGTATTTAATTAGCTCCTTTCGTTTGACTGACACACTCAAACCTCTATAGGAATTTGTTCCAGCAAATAACCACCTGTGGGAATTTCTTTATTTTGTTGACGATAAGCAAGAACCATTTCTTTCGTTGCATCTTGTAACATAGCTCTGCATTCTTCTATGGTTTCTCCTTCTGTGATGACTTCTTGCCATTCAATGAGTTGTGCCATATATCCGCTATTAGTTTTTGTATATTTTGCAGTGTATGTAATTAACATTTCTGTGTTTGTGAAGATAATTATATGATTGATCGTAGCTGATTTTTTGTTGTGGGGGCAATTGCTCTCTATCATTCACAACCACATAAGTGCGATCGCCCTGACACCTCATCATTCAATCGAGGTAAACTGTCAGAGGAATCCATTTTTTAACGTAAGATTAAACTGGTAGCACAACGCAAGATTTCATGACCATAAAATTTATTCTGAGCGACTATGTTGACCGAGCGATGTCTGGCGACAAGCCGCTTTGCGTCTACGCCCAGGCAATTTATGACAAGTTAGAAGATGGTACATTTACAGGTAGAATTCCTGTTTGCAAAGGAGTGATAGCCTTTGCATTGACTTTGCGCGAGTGTGAGGATGAATTACGCTCAACACTGGAAGACTGGATTTTGCTTGGGTTAAAGCTGGGACATTCTCTACCAGTAATTGATAATATTGACCTCAACAAAGAGCCGACCCTTGAGCCGATGGATACCGTGTAAGCGGCGGGATTTTGTGAAGAAATTACGATGCATTGGGTTTGAGGGGCTTTATTCTGGAACAAGACATCAGTTTATGGTTTATGGCCAACATCGTCTAACTATTCGCTCTAATGATAAGTATTCTGTACCGCAATTGCGGATGATGATTGGGGAAGTTGAGGTGATTTTAGAGCGGAAAATCACGCTAGAAGAATGGAATAGCCTTGAAGATTTGCCGAGAAGCGATCGCTCTTAATGTAGTGTAATGAGTTTTAGGGTAGCGATGTCTACGACGAGCTACGCTTACGCCTTTACAACACCATCATTCAAGGCTTTGATGCGAGATAATATAGCTATGAACTCCATTCGGGGTAGACTAATGCAACTAGAAGATTATTTTGACTTTTTATCAGCCGATGATATTCGCCTAAAAGGACACCGCATCAGCATCGACAATGTACTTGATTATTACTTGGAAGGATATACACCCGAAGAAATTGCTGCTAACCTACCTAGTTTGAGTTTAGAGCAAATTCACGCTACTATTACTTACTATCTCCATAATCGCGCCGATATCGAAGCTTATCTGTCACGTCTGGCAAGATGGCGTGAACAGCGTTACCAAGAATCGGTTGCAAATCCTTCACCTTTGGTACAGCGCCTCAGAATCTTAAAAGCTCAAAGAAATGAACGTCAGGTAAGTGCTTAGTGAAGGTTCGTTTTTTGCTTGATGAAAATTTGTCACCGCGTCTAAAAGTAGCTGTTCTTCGTCTTAACCCGACGATAGATATTTTGCGTGTGGGTGAAAGTAATGCACCAACATTGGGAACTTTAGACCCTGATGTGTTGGGTTATCTGCAATTATCTCAACGGCTGTTAGTGACAGATAACCGCGCTAGTATGCCGGCTCATTTAGAAGCACATTGGGCAGAAGGTGGACATATTTGGGGCTTATTCTGGTTGCGTCCTAGAATACCAATAGGACAATTAGCACAAGAACTATTGCTGGTTTGGGAGACTACTGAAGCGGAAGAATGGATAGATCAGTTGGAATGGATTCCTTTTTAAGCGATCGCCTGTTGATTTACACTTTAAACTAGAGCGATATCTGCGACGGGCTACGCCTACGCCCTCACAACACCATCATTCCACCTCAGAACACGACACTCCGAGTTCAAAACACAAAACTCCGAGTTTGGAACACGACACTCTGAGCTTGAAACACAACACTCCGAGTTCGGAACACGACACTCCGAGTTCGGAACACGACACTCCGAGTTCGGAACACGACACTTTGAGTTCGGAACACGACACTTTGAGTTCGGAACACGAAACTCCGAGTTCAGAACATGAAACTCCGAGTTTAAGCGATCGCGCTTTTCAGTTTGATCACGGTACGCTTTGCCCAGAAGTCAAATTTTACTGTGGTGGGGGGAGGCGATCGCGTAGATATGCTAAATTTTCACTACACTTGACAGTGTAATGATGATTCACTCCTAATCGTTGCTTAAAAATCTCCAAAGCTTGGATGTACACGGGTTCGGCTTCGCTATATCTGCCTTGGGAATGATAGAGTTCCGCTAGGTTGTTGAGGCTCATAGCAACATCTGGATGCTCTTCTCCCAGCAGTTTACGCCTGAGTGCTAAAGCTTGCTGGCACAAAGGTTCGGCTTCGCTGTATCTACCTTGGGAATGATAGAGTTTCGCTAGGTTGTTGAGGCTCATAGCAACATCTGGATGCTCTTCTCCCAGCAGCCTACGCCTGAGTCCTAAAGCTTGGATGTACAAAGGTTCGGCTTCGCTGTATCTACCTTGGAAACGATAGAGTTCCGCTAGGTTGTTGAGGCTGATAGCAAAATCTAGATGCTCTTCTCCCAGCAACTTGCGCCTGAGTGCTAAAGCTTGCCGGCACAGGGGTTCGGCTTCGCTATATCTGCCTTGAGAACGATAGAGTGCCGCTAGGTTGTTGAGGCTAGCAGCAACAAATGGATTCTCCTCTCCCAGCCGCTTGCGCCTAAGTGCTAAAGCTTGCTGAAACAGGAGTTCGGCTTCGCTGTATCTGCTTTGGGAACGATATAGTTCCGCTAGGTTGTTGAGGCTCATAGCAACATCTAGATGGTCTTCTCCCAGCAGCCTGCGCCTGAGTGCTAAAGCTTGCTTGTACAGGGGTTCGGCTTCGCTGTATCTGGCTTGGGAGTAGTAGAGTGCCGCTAAGTTGTTGAGGCTATTGGCAACAAATGGATTCTCCTCTCCCAGCCCCTTGCGCCTGAGTAGTAAAGCTTGCAGGTACAGGGGTTCAGCTTCGCTGTATCTGCCTTGGCAGTCGTAGAGTAACGCTAGATTGTTGAGGCTAGTGGCGACATCTGGATGCTCCTCTCCCAGTAGCTTGCGCCTGAGTGCTAAAGCTTGCTGAAACAGGGGTTCGGCTTCGCTGTATCTGCTTTGGGAGTAGTAGAGTACCGCTAGGGAGTTGAGGCTCAGTGCAACATCTGGATGCTCCTCTCCCAGCCGCTTGCGCCTAAGTGCTAAAGCTTGCTCAAACAGGGGTTCGGCTTCGCTGTATCTGCTTTGAGAACGATAGAGTTCTGCTAGGTTGTTGAGGCTCATAGCAACATCTGGATGCTCTTCTCCCAGCAGTTTACGCCTGAGTGCTAAAGCTTGCAGGCACAGGGGTTCGGCTTCGCTGTATCTGCTTTGGGAGTAGTAGAGTCCCGCTAGGTTATTGAGGCTCAGTATAACAGATGGATGTTCTTCTCCCAGCAGCTTGCGCCAGAGTGCTAAAGCTTGGATGTAAAGGGGTTCGGCTTCGCTGTATCTGCCTTGGGATTTGTAGAGTTCTGCTAGGTTGTTGAGGCTCAGTGCAACATCTGGATGTTCTTCTCCCAGCAGCTTGCGCCTGAGTGCTAAAGCTTGCTCTAACACGGGTTCAGCTTCACTGTATCTGCCTTGGGAAACATAGAGTACCGCTAGGTTATTGAGGCTCAGTGCAACATCTGGATGTTCTTCTCCCAGCAGCTTGCGCCACAGTGCTAAAGCTTGGATGTAAAGGGGTTCGGCTTCGCTGTATCTGCCTTGTAAACGGTAGAGTACCGCTAGGTCGTTAAGGCTAGTGGCAACATCTGGATGCTCCTCTCCCAAACGCTTTTTAACGACTTCTAGACACTGCTCAAACCAAGGTAAAGCCTGGTCATACAACCCCTGACCTTTGTAAAATTGAGCGTTACCGATGAAAGGCCAAATTAAATCATCATCGCTGACGTATTGAATGAGATGATTTGCTACTTCAGCTATATGAGGAATGGCGGGAGAAACGGCGGTGATTTGCTCAAGGGTGGGGTCTTGAGGAATATCTTTGGCAACTGCTACCATTACTTTGCAAAGCGATCGCTTTAATTCCTCTACCTGTTCTAAACCTGTAAGCTTATCTTGAAAAAACTCCCTCAGCAGTGGATGCAGTTGGTAGATTTTCTCACCCTTATATTGGAGTAGATGTAACTGTAACAAATCACGTCTGGCTTTTTTCCAATTTTGAGCCTCATTATTTATTGTTATACCCTCCACCAACTCCCAAGGAATCGGAGCTAGAGCAAATAAACTTAGAAGACAGCCTAAAAGTTGGGCATTTTCTCGCAAACGTCGCCAACTCAACTCAAAAGCAGCAGCCACACCCAATTTAGCAGTCATTTCTGGTCGAGCTTCGTCTAAAGATTCATTCTTCAGACGCTCTTTTTCTAAGTCTTGCAGCATTTCTGCTAGGGATAACTCTTCATCAACTAACAAATAACGCCCGACTAATTCTAAACCCAAGGGCAAATATCCCAGCCATTTACAAAGTCTTCTTGCAACCAAAGGCTCCCGTCGCAGTCGTTCCCTACCCACTATGGATTCTAATAACTTCATTGCTGCTAGTGGTTTCAGCACATCTAAATCTAATAGCACTATCGGCGGCTGTAATTTTTCCCGCGTGGTAATCAACACTTTAAAGCGGGAAGATGGCGGAGGTAGGTAAGGCTTAACTTGTTGATATTCTCCAACATCGTCTAATACTAGTAGCACATTACCTTCGCGCCAAAGCCGAAAGCAGTATTGCACTTGGGCGAGTAAATCAAAATCTTCTGGTGGGTTGAAGTCAAGCTGCGTTCTGGCAAACTGCACAACTTGAATGCCCACATCTCCAGTCTTTGCCAGCAACCAGCAAATTCCACCTTTGTAAATTTCACAGTGAGCCTTTGCATATTGTAAGGCCAGTTCTGTTTTACCCAGTCCACCCATGCCAGCGATCGCAGCGATCGCCACCTGATTATTTTCCTGTAACATTTGGTGAAGCATTTGCATTTCAGCTTCACGTCCAACAAACTCCACCACCCCACTCAGGGGCAAATTTTGCGGTATTCCAGTAGAGGGATTTAACTTTACCTGTTTATCTCCAGGCGAGTACAGTCAGAAGTTACCACCAATGATGGTATTTCCCTGAAAGACGTTTTTAATAGAGTCAGCTAACTTTGTAGAATTGATCACGCCTGCTGGTTGCGAGTTTAGATCATTCGCTAGCGCCTGGACTTTCGGCGCTACTTGGGGATTAGCATTTGCGGCTGCTTCCACTTCCCGCACAGATTGAGCGATGTCGGTATCTGCGTCTGCTGCTGCTTTTAACTCCAGCACTGCTTTACCATAATCTAATGGCTGCTGTAGATTTTGCTGTGTCACATCCGCTAGCAAGGACACCTTATTTTTATGACGTAGCTGTTCGATTAACTCACGACTTTTGTCTAATGCAGCTTCCCCAAGCTTTTCGCCAGTTTTTTCTAGAGCTTTAGTTAAAACTATAGTAGCGATCGCTGTTGCAGCCGCCGTTAGTGTTACAGGTTCCATAATAATGAAATAGTTGATTGCACTGGGAAATACAAATGCAGTTCTGTCTATTTCGGAAATATATCACACATATTTAGCAGTTAACCCGATATCCCGCCTTACAATAAATTGCAAGGCTAATAGCTCAAGTCCACTCAAGTGGAGTAAAACCTTTTCTCAGTCTTCTTTAGAAGACTTTAGCTATTAGCGATAGGTTAGAAACCTATGGTGGGTAATGCAACAGATGCAATATCTCAGACTTACAGACTTGAGTTTAATGGGTTTTAGATGAGCGATGTCTGTGATGGGCTGTTGGGTGACGCCTTTACAACACCATCATTCAACCTTAGAATACAAAACTTCCAGATTAGCTCTATTCCTTACAATGGAATAGGGTTTTATTCACTTTCCTTCTTCAGGGAATCTCAAAGTCAACACACCAACTGATGCATGATACCCAACTGCTACCTCGGATTAATGCCACATCCAAGAGAGAAAATGGTAAACAATATTATGTAGATGCTAAGGGAAATCGCTTTCCCAGCGTTACTACAATACTTAATGCCACCAAATCACAAGCAGACCGAGACAGATTATTAAACTGGAAAGCGCGTGTTGGTACAGAAGAAGCTACCCGCATTACTACAACTGCTAGTCGTCGGGGAACCCAAACACACAAACAAATTGAGCGCTACCTCCTTGGTCAAAACCCTGTTTGTCCTGAAGCGAGTCGCCCTTATTGGGAGAGTATCAAGCAAGTTTTACAAGAAATCGATACAGTTAGACTTGTGGAAGGCTCTGTTTTTCATCATGATTTGGGTTATTCTGGCAAAGTTGATTGTATTGCCAGCTATCAAGGTATTCCCTGTATTTGTGAGTGGAAAACAGCAGACAAACCCAAAGGCTCAATTGAGCATTTATATGAACATCCACTGCAACTTACGGCCTACATAGGAGCAGCTAACGAGTATTATCGAGATTATGGCATTCAGCTAAAGCACGCTCTCTTGGTAGTAGCGATTCCAGAAATGCCAGCAGAGGTATTTTGGTTTGAATCAGCAGTTATCAAAGATTACTGGGAAGAGTGGGAAAAAAGAGTCGCCCAGTTTTGGGAACGCAGAAGCGTTTGGGGTTAGTCAGTGAGATTGCACAATTAGCGAAAGACTGCATTTCGTAACGTGAAGTAAATTTTAACTCAAATACAGCAAACAGTCTAATTTTGTAACGGCAACACAGTAATTAACCCAGAAAATCTGGCAAAATCACTTGTGTTGTGAGTGAGTAACTGAGGAATGCGATAAACTAGCATTGTGGCGACAATATTTGCATCATGAACTTGCTTACCACCAATAGTAATTTGCTCCATTAGAGATAAAAGTCTTTCTGTCACTTGGGCGGTTTCGTCAGCTACTCGAAATTGAGCTTGAAAAAATCGGGTACGTTCAATTATGAGCGCAACAGGTCGGGGATTCATCAATGCTTGTGGACGACTAAGAGTCATTAAGAATTCCCGCAACACCTGGCGACTAATCCATAATTCAATTCCGGCGTCATAAAGATTTTCAATAGCCTGTAGTGCTGCTTGGTGAAAGGGAGATTCGGACACATTTGCATACACTAAAATGTTCGTGTCCAGAAATACAGAGTTAGCGACCCCAATCACCATACATATCCTCACGTCTTAGAGAAAGATTCTCAGGCCAATAACCATAATTATCTACAGGGAAGTTTAGAGGAGGGCGTTTTTCCTTGCTTTCTACTTTCTCTGCCAAAGGCTTTTCATCAATTACTATTACCACCTGATGTTCACCCTCTGGAATATCCAATGGTAACTGCGCTGTAATCTTACCATCTTTTGTAACTGTGACAATTGTTTCTATAGTTTTCATATCATTTCTATTAGATTAATACATCACTGCTTGGTGAAAGGGATATTCGGACACATTTGCATAAACTAAAATATTCGTATCGATTAAGACAGGGTTATTAGTCGTTTGCATAAAGGTCTTCTCTGCGGAAAGTTAAACTTTCTGAGACTAATCCTACAGGATAGGTGGAAAATTTGAAAGGCGCTTTCTTTTGTTTTTTCTCTACTTTCTCTACCAAAGGCTTCTCATCAATTACTATCACCACCTGATACTCACCCTCTGGAATATCCAATGGTAACTGCGCTGTAATCTTACCATCTTTGGTAACTGTAGCAATTGTTTCTATAGTTTTCATTTCATTTCTCCTGATTCAATCCATCGCAGCTAACACAGCTTTCGGCAATAACTTATCTTTAAACCAAACAATTCTGGCGGGGACATCATTTAATTTTACTCCCGCCTTTTCTAAATTAAGTCGCTCGGAAATTGCCAAAATTAAGTCATCACGTCCAGCCCGCCGCACCTGAGAAAACTTCTTTTGTAAATATTCAGGTCGCCAATAACCGACAATTTCTAATAAGAAGGTACGTCCATCAGGATGCACTAAGCGGAAATCGGGAATCATCACACTACCGGGAATTGGGATTAAATCAACTTCTCGCTCTAACGCCCAACCACTTTTCAACGCATCCCACTTATCTGCAAAGGATGCTTCTAGCATACTATCGTAGGGCTTCCCTGGTGGATAATGGGATACCAAACCACATTCAGAATTGAGAGTGAAACGTCCAGTTTTCCAAGTATTTGTATAAGCGTCGCGGGTTTGGAGAATTGAAGAAAGACTCCATCTAGTAACGTGAAGTAAAGCAGGAATAAGTTTTGCGATCGCTAACCCATACCGCGTACTAGAATTAAACAAACTCGTCGGACCATCAATGGTAATTGTAAACCCGTGGTCAGCATCACCTTCAATATAAGCCATCAATTGAAACAACTTTAAATAGCGGAATAACAGCTTATATTCACCCGGAACATTCCGGTGAGCATTTAATACCAGTTGACTGGCTTTATAAAATACACCCTGCACCTGAGATAAATTATATCGATTTAATAAATCTGGCGCTGTTGGTGCATCAAAAACAGTCAAAATCTTATTTTCAGATAAATCAGCATATAGTCCATTACGAACCTGTTCTAGTAAAACTTCCCGTTCCAGTTCTTGAGTTAACTCATCAGCAACTTTACCAAGAGTAACTTGTGTTGATTCCCGACTAGAAACAGACTTTGCAGCTAGCGAAAACACCCGTTCTCTTAACATTTGTGGTTCCAGAGGACTAACCACCTCAAAAGTGCAAAAACTGCTTTTGAGAATATAAGCTAATCCCCGCTTCACCCGATAATCTGTAGAATCTCCTTCAAAATCAGTCAGTTGTCGCTCAAGCACACCCTGAGTCTTCCCCACTGCTGATTGAAAATAATTAATTAACTCACTCGCCAACTCCGAAGTTTTCTGATCAATCTTCAGTCTCTTCGGAATTATCTCCTCCCCGTTTTGGCGATGCATCAGTAAGTCTGTCGGTAACATCTGAATTTTGGATTTTAGATTTTGAACTTCCAGTTGAATAATTAATTTCTAACTGTTCCGCAGCCTTCAAACTCCCTTCCTTCCCACTCCCATACACAACCTGTAACTTCCCCTTCTTCTCCTCCTCCTCTCTGCGTCCTCCGCGCCTCTGCGGTTCGTCTCTCCTCTCCCCTCTCCGCCTAGCCGAAGTCCCCTCCTCACTCGTATCCTCCGCCACCACCTCATACAAAATCGCCTGCTTATTCTCAATATTCCCCTTCCGTAAAATCCTCCCCAGTCGCTGAGTATACTCCCTAGCCGAACCCGTTCCTGATAAAATAATCGCCACCGAAGCCGCAGGCACATCAACACCTTCATTCAACACATGAGAAGCAACCAAAGTATTATATTTACCCTCTCGAAACTTTGTTAATATCTCATGGCGTTCCTTCACAGGAGTTTGATGAGTAATTGCCGGAATTAGCAACTCTTGAGAAATGCGATAAACTGTCGCATTATCCGCAGTGAAAATCAAAATTCGTGCCGGATAATGTTCTGCTAATAAATTAACTAGAATTCGCAATTTACCATCAGTACCCAAAGCGATATCTTTCGCTTCCCGGTGCGCTAACATAGCTCTACGTCCAGATTGCGATCGCGCACTCATTTGCACGAACATTTGCCAACCTTGCAGACTCCCCAAAGAAATCTTAGATTGCTTCAAAAAATCGTTGCGAGTTTGAATTAGTTGATTGTATCTTTCCCGCTCAAGTTGCGATAACTTTACCTTAATTTGGACAATTTCATGCTCTGCTAAAGCCTTACCCGCCAAATCTTCAGCGCGTTTGCGATATACTTCTTGACCAATGAGGATATTTAAGTCAGCGTGTTTACCATCGGTGCGTTCTGGTGTCGCAGAGAGTCCCAGCCGATAAGGTGCGATCGCATATTCAGCAATCACTCGATTAAAATCTGTCGGTAAATGATGACATTCATCAAAAACAATCAACGCATATTGATTCCCCAACGTTTCGGCGTGAATTGCTGCACTATCATAAGTTGCAACTAAAATAGCCGTTCTATCCCGCGAACCACCTCCCAGCAATCCCACCTCAGCATCGGGGAAAGCCGCTACCAAGTGTGCATACCACTGATGCATTAAATCCAAAGTTGGTACAACAATCAGCGTCGTGCGCGGCGTTGACTGCATCGCCATTTGCGCCAAATAAGTCTTTCCCGCCGCCGTGGGAAGCACAACAACCCCTTGCCTACCCGCCAGTTTCCAAGCTGCTAGCGCCTCAGTCTGGTGGGCATAGGGTTGCATTTCCAGACTGGGAACCAAATCTACAGGATAAAATTGCTTCGCCTCATCGATAAAATTAACATCTTCCGCTTGTAGTGCTTCCACTAGCGATCGGTATCTAATTGCGGGAATGCGGAATTTTTCAACTCGATCATCCCATGTGGCGTAGTCCATCCAACCTTTGCCGCGTGGTGGTGGATGCAAAATTAATGTGCCACGATCAAAATTTAATATAGGTGTACGAGCCATGAGTATTGGGCATTGGGCATGGGGCATTGAGAAAAAGGAGGCAGGAGTTCTTCAATTTTGAATTTTGTTAGCGCAGCGTTAGCGAGTCCGCGAGCGTCATTTTGAATTTTGAATTGATTTCTCCCCACTCCTTTGATTACTAATAACGCAAAAAGTGCATGATTCATCCAAATAACTCAGACAAAACCCAACTAGACGCGCTGATTAGTCACGGAATGTCTTATCGGCAAACCAACAATAACCTTGCCGAATCCTACAAAGAACAGCGACAGAGCTTTCAACTGAAACGGCTGCAATTGCAGGCGCAGATTATCCTGGTAGCTGGCTTGACTTTAATCGCTTTTTTTCTTTGGGCAAATTCACAATTACAAGATAAGATATACGCCTTTAAAATCGGTATTGTAGTAGAACTATTCACGCTCATTTGTTGGGGTTTATGTAAAACCTCTATAGGTCGTCGTTACCCAAACTTAATTTTGTTGAGTTTATGCTGGTCTGTAACTTGTGCTGTCCAAATTGATATAGCTTTGCTGTTTAATAATTTAGAACCTAGAAGCAATATCTGGAATCTGATGTTTCTTACTCAGGCTACAATCGTTCCAGTGCAATGGTGGATACATTTAATAGCACAAATTGGGACAATTGTTTGCTATTTTATTTTATATATCTTATATAATCCCATATTAAAAAATCCATCAGCTTTTTATATTGAGCAGGGTTTATATTTCTTTTGGACTTGCATAATTTGTGTCTTCTCTGTCTATTTATACGAACGCTTGCGAAAAAAAGAATTTTACGCCCGTAAGGCAATGGAACTAGCACAGTACAAATCAGAACGACTGCTATTAAATATTCTGCCAGAGATGATTGCAGAACAATTAAAACAACAGCCGACAACTATTGCCGATAGCTTTCTGGAAGTTACGGTGCTATTTGCCGATATTGTTGGCTTTACAGAGCTTTCAACTCGGACATCTCCTGCGGAATTAGTCGAGTTATTAAATACAATATTCTGTTTGTTCGACCAATTAGCAGAACGTCATGGGGTAGAGAAAATCAAGACCATTGGCGATGCATATATGGCTGTTGCCGGCTTACCAAATCAGTCTAACGACCATGCTCCAGCGATCGCTAACATGGCCTTGGATATGCAAAATGCGATAGCTACGTTTAACGAAGAAAATAACCAATCTTTTAGCATCCGTATTGGCATTAGTACAGGGCCAGTGGTAGCAGGGGTGATTGGGCTGAAAAAGTTTGCCTACGACCTTTGGGGAGATACAGTCAATACAGCTAGTAGAATGGAATCACATGGTATAGCAGGTAGTATCCAGGTTTGTGAAGCAACTTATCAGCTTTTAAAGGATAAATACTTATTGGAGAAACGAGGTTTAATTCAGGTTAAGGGTAAAGGTGAAATGATGACTTATATACTAAAGGGAATTAATTGAAAAATTTCATAAGTCTATCCTTTTTGATAGAGACTCAAAAATAAAATATATATAATTAGAGCGACAATTATCAACTATTGAAGCTTTGCTAAAACTAAGTTTTACTACTTTAGATAGATTCGTAGCAACTAACTGCTAAAGGCTGTATTTTTCCGATGCATAATAGGTGTTAAGCGATGTCTACGACGGGCTACGCCTACGCATTGTCTAGCGGATTTTGGGAATAATCCTTTAGCTAGCTGCATAAAAGGAGAAGCGACATTGAAAGGAATACGTTCCCTGCTAGCGCCT
Source organism: Nostoc sp. NOS(2021) (assembly GCF_017115025.1). GTDB lineage: Bacteria > Cyanobacteriota > Cyanobacteriia > Cyanobacteriales > Nostocaceae > Nostoc. The sequence goes on from NZ_JABXKM010000083.1 coordinate 14,490, forward strand.
TATGCTGTGGCACTATTGGCTGTTGGTAGCGGATTGCTGCTAACACTATTGCTAGAGCCACTACTGGAACCAACTTTTTTCCTGCTGTTTTTTGCTAGTGTGGCGGTTAGTGCCTGGTATGGCGGCGTGGAAGCAGGGTTAGTGGCTACTGCTTTGTCTACTTTAGCTGTCAGCTACTTTTTTTTAGAGCCAGTGTTTTCGCTCTTTGTTGCGAGTCGAGATAGCATAGTGCGGTTAGGTTCGTTTGTGCTGGTGACAATACTTATTAGCTTGCTCAATTCAGAGTTACGCACTGCCAAAGAATATCTTCAGGTGAGCGAGGCCAGGTTTAGAAGGTTGGTAAATTCCAACATTATTGGGGTCATTGTAACCAATACGGACGGAGCGATCGCAGAGGCGAATGATGCTTTTTTAGAAATGGTAGGTTATTCGCAAGAGGATTTGCTAGCAGGACGAGTTCGATGGCGCGATATGATACCACCAGAATATATTGAAGCTAACAACAGTGCGATGCCTACGGCGGGCTACGCCTACGCAGAACTCACAACCAAAGGCATGTGTCAGCCCAAAGATGACAGCCACGTTCCCATCTTGTTAGGTTATGCTTTGTTAGAAAATAATCCAGACGATATTATTAGTTTTGTACTTGATTTAAGCGAACGCAAACAAGTAGAGCTTGCCCTTTGCAAAAGCGAAGAACGCTACCGCGCTTTTTTAGAGCAGAGTTCAGAAGGTATTTGGTGCATCGAACTAGAAGTACCAATTTCGCCAGACTGTCCAGAAGATGAACAAATTCAACATTTTTACCAATATGTTTATTTAGCAGAATGCAACAATGTGATGGCGCAGATGTATGGCTTTTCTGCTGCCGAAGAAATTATCAGCGCCAGACTAGGAGACTTTCTCCTTTCCTCCGATCCAGATAATATTGCATACCTGCGTAGTTTTATCCGTTCTAACTACCGATTAATCGATGCAGAGTCCCACAAAATAGATCAACAAGGTAATTCCAAATATTTTTTGAATAATCTGGTGGGAATTGTCGAAAAAGGGCTTTTAGTCAAAGCGTGGGGAACTCAACGCGACATCACAGAACGCAAGCAAGCAGAGCAAGAACGCGAACAATTGCTTGAGCGCGAACAGATAGCACGCGCCGATGCCGAAGCAGCAAACCGCATGAAAGATGAGTTTCTCGCCACACTCTCCCACGAACTCCGCACACCCCTAAACGCCATAATGGGCTGGGCACAACTACTTAGGAGTCGCAACTTGGATGAGACTACTACTGGCCGGGCACTAGAGACAATTGAGCGTAACACCAAATCCCTGGCGCAACTGATCGAAGATATCCTAGATGTCTCGCGGATTATTAGAGGTACACTCCATCTAAATATTCATCAGGTAAAACTTGTACCACTTGTAGAGGCAGCAATCGATACTGTGCGTCCAGCAGCCCAGGCCAAAGAAATTTGCATCAAGTGTAGATTCAACCCGGAAGTCGGGGTAATTGTGGGTGATGCCAACCGCTTGCAACAGGTTGTGTGGAATTTGCTCTCCAACGCCGTCAAGTTTACACCCAAGGGGGGAAGAGTTGATGTGCAATTGCAGCGCATTCAATCTCATGTGCAAATTCGAGTGAGTGATACGGGAGGGGGAATTGCTGCCGAATTTCTGTCCCATGTATTTGAACGCTTTCGTCAAGCCGACAGTTCTAGAACGCGATCGCATGGTGGACTAGGATTAGGGTTAGCGATCGTCCGCCACTTGGTAGAATTACACGGTGGCACAGTCTTTGCCAAAAGTCCAGGAATTGGACAGGGGGCGACATTCATTGTCAATCTGCCAATGAAAGCCGTTGATGTAGAAGTTAATACGGCAGAGGAGCTTTCATCTGTCGTAGATATCCAAGAGGCTAATAATTATCTGCCGAAACTAGATGACTTGCGGGTGCTGATCGTCGATGATGAGGCAGACGCGCGTCATTTGCTCACTACAATTCTGAGACAGTATGGCACCCAAGTCATAGCAGCTGCATCTGCTTGTGAAGCACTGCTTGCCCTGCAAGAATTTAAACCCCATGTACTAGTGAGCGATATTAGTATGCCCCAAGAAGACGGCTACACACTAATTCGGAAAGTGAGGGCGCTGCCAACAGACCAAGGGGGACGGATTCCAGCAGTGGCACTGACAGCCTATGCTAGGGCAGAAGATCGCACGCAAGCACTGTTGGCAGGCTTTCAACTCCACGTTCCCAAGCCAGTTAATCCGGGTGAATTAGCAGCTGTAATTGCCAACCTCACCGGACGTACTTGATAGGGCATTGGGCATTGGGCATTGGGGGCAGGGGAGAATGATTTGTAACTGTTATTTGGTTGAAGTTAAAATTTGTATATAGGGTTTAACTGTCATTCGCTATGACTAACAGTTGAATCAAGAGGAGGAATTTGATCGGCGGTTAATGTAACAACTTGACCATCTTGCCAAATGCTAATAGATTCTCCTAAACGGCGGTGTCTTTCAATAGCTTTAGCAATAGCAGCTTTGACACCAGCATCAATTTTTTGATGGATTTCTGTTAGGGGAATTTGCGCTTTATTCCCTGGTTGTAATTCGATTCCAGATTTGGGGTTCATAGATAATTGCTTCCTGATTGATATTTGATGCAGCCACTAATACAGGTTCAGACCCAGAATTATCATAGATTATCCAAGTATCACACACAGGTAAATACAAGTTAATTAGGTTGCTGCGTCCGCGTTCGTAGCGACGACGAATAGTATCTTCTGGGATGTTGTGACCGCCACTTTCTACACGTCTGCGTACCCGTGCGATCGCTAATTCGGGACTTTGTAACCAAAAGTAAATTAAGTTGATAATATAACCTTTGTTTTGACATTTTCTCAAGAATCGGGCAAAGTTCCGAGCTGCTAATGTAGTTTCAAATGCAAAATCCGCTTCAGCATTCACCAGAGTTTCTAGTCTTTCTAACATTAATCTTCCGGCTTGACTGGCTACAGATTCCGGGTTAAAAGGAGAAAGTCCGGCTGCTATTTCATCGGCGTTGACATATTCAAATACTTCTAGGAAGTAGGGAAGGATTTGCAAGGCGGCGGTAGTTTTACCAGAACCGTTTGCACCGCCGATAATGTACAGGTTGGGCATTATTCTAAAAACCTGAGCTTTTTAGCTAAATAATTTCACGCAACACGGAGGGCTAACCCGTGTCTGGGTATTGAGGGTTCTGAAGCCGACTTCACCCGTTGAAATATCAAGTAAGGATTAGATGTCTAGGAATGTCTATGATTTATATAGCAGGAATAAGATCAGCGATCGCACTAAACTTCGGGTGCTGGTGCTTAACGAAAGAATGAACATTACAGCCTTGGCAACGGCAATATTATGGTCTACTTTCATTTTTGCGATCGCTTGATGGATTACACCAAACACTGAAAACCTGTAATTATGGAGTTATCAGGCTCATTCGTGAGTATCAAAAACTTATTGTTGCATTCTCAAATAATCTCTCCTGCTCCCCACCTGCGAGGACTAGAATTAGAATTGACGTGACGTTTTCTAATAGCCAAAGTGTCAGAATCTCTGCCATTGCGCGATCGCTATCTTGCCTTAATCGATGAAATTGTCGAAACCACCCTCAAGGGCAAAATTAGCTCTGTGGATATGGTGTATCAAATGCTGCTTAAAGGAATCACTTCCGGTACAGGGGAAGTCTTTGAGCTAGCTTTGAGCGATCGCCTGAATGCCCTCCAAAGCCAAGTAGATAGCGAAAAAGACGAACTCAAGCAAGCGAAAGCTACCCGGAGTTTGAGAGCCATTAAGACCATTCAAAGTCAATGGCAACGCTGGCAAGAACAAAACAAAACTACAGAAGCGATCGCCTCCGCAGTTACAGAAATTACCACAGCCACCGCTGACGAGCGTCTAGCGGCATTTATCCGGGTTACTGACCCCAATCAGAAGTATCCGCTAAATTTGCAACAGTTACAGCAGTTATCAAAAGCATTACAGCAATTTGCTCAGGTAGATTCTGATTTAGAACAATTTTCCGAAGGGATTACCCGTGGTTTAGCTTCTTGGCAGCGATTGCAAGACAACTTGCTCAGTTGGATGTACGAGCAAAAAGAATCTTTGGGATTTGGCGGCGTACCGGGAGAACGTGGCCCTTGGGCAAGTTGGGCGAAACAACTGAATAGCGAGTTACCCAAAGCACTGCTTCGCACCTTGGCTCTGGAAGAATCGGCAATTGAGTTTGCCCAGCGACAACGGGGAATCACCCTTAGAGATTGGGTGGAAATGGCATTGATTTTACAGTTCTTACAACGGGGACTAATTAACTGGTTTGACCAACAAGCTTACGATGTTAAAGCGGGGCCAAAGTTGTCTATATCCACGTTCTTGACCTTTGCAGTGATTTGGAGTCAGTTAGCAAGTGGTTTTGCCAGCATTGGGACAGTATACAGCGATGCCTGTTCTCAAATCATGCTCCAGATTTTGCGAACCTTTGCCCAGCGTCCATATTTTCCCTTTTACGGTGGGATTTTTGCCTCTTTTACTGGCACTTATTTACGAGATGCCTTAGATTATCTGGATGAACCACTGCGACGAGGCGAAGGAACCCAGGAAAAGGCGCGAATTTTGACGCTCTTAGGTTATTCGCAGCGTGCTTTAGGACAATACCAGCGATCGCTTGATTTTCATCAGCAGGCGCTAGAGATCGCCAGGAATGCAGGCGATCGCGCCTGTGAAATTGCCAATCTCAACCACCTCAGCCGCACCTACGTGCAACAGCAAAATTATGCTGAGGCAATTAACTACAGTCAACGGGCATTAATATTGAGTCGGCAAGCAGGCGATAGAACAGGAGAAGCAAACGCGCTAGTAAATTTAGGTTACAGCGAAGTCATGCAGGCTCAGGAAGTAGAAAACCTAGAACCCGAAACTTATGAAGCCGCAATTAATTATTTGGAACAAGGTTTAAAATTATCAGAAAAATTAGGCGATATTCAAAGTAAAGCCTTATGTGTCAGCAGCTTAGGAATTGCCTATCTAGTAATTGGAGAACATCAAACGGCAATTAAATATCTCGAAGATGGCTTTAAAACAGCGCAAGTTTCCGGTGATTTGTATCTCCAAGGGCGGAACTTAGCTTATTTAGCAGAAGCTTATTATCATCTGCAAAATTCCGAAAAAACTGTTTACACAGGCTGCTTAGGAATGTATCTTTTGGAGCAAATTGCTTCTCGTGAGTGGCGTCAACCAGCAGGCTTACTGACAATTTTACAAGGACAAATAGGAGTAGAAGCTTTCCAAAAGTTCTTACAGCTACATCGCCCGAAAATTATTGCGGTTATTGGTGTAGATGGGTATGATCACATTCCGCAATTGTTAGAAGAATATAAGCAAAATATGTAAACAAGTAATCTGATCATTAGGATAGCGAAATCGGGAGCATCCACTTTTGGAAGAAATACGGGCGATTGGAATAGAGCCTCCGGGACGCTGACGCGCTAAGCGAAGCTATGCCGAAGGCTTTACGCGGCTACACAAACTATCGTCCGCCTACGCGGGTTTAGTTTGTATAACCCCAGACTTCTCTGACTTTTCACGTTATGTGGAAAAGCTAACGATTGACCTAACCCCCTAACCCCCTTCCCTACGTTCGCGTAGCGGCACGAAGTGCAGGAAGGGGGAAAATTCAAAGTCTCTCTCCTTTTAGGAGAGAGAAATAGAAGTGAGGTTTTCCAGATACCGTGAAAAGTCAGCCAGACTTCTAGTCTGTTCGCGTAGCGTGCGCCTTAGCACAGGGGGAACCGCTATATGTGTTTTTTCAGGTTAAAACCTGAAGGTAGTGCGGAGCCAAAGAACTACACTATCAGGATTGCTAGCATTAAAGTCAGGTGCAGTAATCCAGATTACACCAGGCGTGATTGCAATATTATCATTGACTTGATATTGATAAAAGCCCTCAATGTGTAAGGAAGTATCTTTGTCTGCTACACCATTGCCATTACCTAAATTCACATTTGGACTCAGACTAGTCAACTTTGGCTCCATGCCCACAAAAATACCTCCCAAACTACCTTTTTGGAATAAATCGGGAAATGATAGTCCGGCACCCCAGTCCCAGGCATCTGCATCACCGCTTCCCAAGTAACGGTGCGCGGAATAACCTACCCATCCATTTACTGCCAGAGATGGATTAATCCGATAAAACGCTTCTGCACCATAAAGATTTCCTAAAGTTGCTCTTCCAGCCACGGTGCTGTTTGCTAAGTTACTGCCGATGGCTGGGCCGAAGTTTGTGCCACTGAGACCTGTAGTGTTTGGTGGACTATAAGTATTGGCGTAAGTTAAAGCCACCCGGAAATTCTTCTTGGGGCTGCTGTATAGTAATTGTCCTAGAGCTACATACCTGCCTTCAAATAAGCCATTATTCTCTGTCGGATTGTTACCGTTAATCGAGGTGTACTCCAACCCTAATTCCAGCTGTTTACTAAAGTTATGAAGGATGGCGATTCCGGCTCCGGTATCTCCATAGTCATAGACCATATTTCGCCGCGAATATCGTGAGATCCCATTAGCTGCTGACCCTTCAAAATACGGGTTGATGGTTCCACTCAAGCCGAGTTCAAAGGCTCCATCAGACTGAGCAAAGACGTTAATTGCAGTATTACCACCAAGTAAATAACGATAGCGGATACCACTTACTATAAGTTGATTGCTAGGGAATAGTGGACTGGCGTAATCAGAAGTTTTGCCATCATTAGTTCCAAGTATTCCACTTCTTGTTGCTCCCGAAGGGGTAGTATTGTTTGCCGCTAAGGTTACTCGCAGTTGATCTGTACCATTAAAACTGGTGTTTAACTTTAAATTAACTGAGTCGCTGAAAGTGAAGTTGTGAGGTGCAGGTTGTTTGGTGACGACGTTATTCCCTGCCACAATTCCTGCAACCACACCCGCAACTTGACCAACGAGTTTGGTTGTAGTGGAAAACTGCTGTGCTTGAATAGCAGCTGTTCGTGTTTCCAACAAATCCACTTTCCCCCGCAGTTGGGCTAGTTCTGGCGCAAATTGATTTTGGAGTTTTTGCAATGTTTCTAAATCTTCTTTTCTGAGCAAATCGCTGGTTCCCGCACTCACCAGTTCATTGATTCTCACCAGCGCTGCATTTAGTCCGGCCGCAAACTCGTAACGAGTCATTGCCCGATTCCCCTGAAAGGTTTGGTTGGGGTAGCCTGCAATCACACCATACCGTTCTACTAAAGATTGCAAAGCTTGAAACGCCCAGTCAGTAGGTTTGATATCTGATAACTGTGAAACAGAATTTACCTGCCCCATTGCGGCATTATCATCTAGCGATCGCACTTGATGGTTGCTGACTGGGCTAGCGCTAGTCTTAGGTACTGGTGAGAGTAATTGTGAAACAGGTATCACTTGCTCGACTACAGAATTGTTGCGATCGCCAAAAAATACAGGCGACTGCCCAGAAGCTGGAACAAGGCTGGTATTACTCACAGGAGATACAGTAGATGGAGGTATATCAGCCTGACTTCTTGCCGGATTTATAACTAAGATAATTGAGATATCTAGGAAAAAAAGTAACCAGAATGTAAATCTAGAATCCCAGCGAACAATCGACATGACTCCTCAACCTTCAAAGCGAAAGAACTGACTGGAAATTGAATATAAAAACTGACCGAAACCCAGCAAGCGAGGGTTTCAGAGCAAATAAATTTATTTATTGCTATGTGAACAAAAATTTCTAAAACATCTTCTGACATCCTGTTTTACTGGTGATGGCACACGAAGTTTATCATTGGCTACTTCAACGACTAAAACTTGATTTGTATCCTAATTATTTCTGGGCAAATTGATATCGCTAGATATCATAATTTGGATTCAAATAACTAGAAATACTATTAATATTTATTTAAGTACTGTAAGCCTATCGACTTGCAGTACTTTGTGCAAACTTATCTTTGCATAGAGATTTGTAAAATGCAAGTCTCGCTACTCTACTGGAGTTTAGACTAAAAGCGATATGAGAGAATGCAAGTCAAATGGAATTAGGGATTAAAAATACTCTCAAGTCAGTATCAAAGTATCCGCCACCTTTGACAATTGTGTAGTACGTCTATATTTGGAATATATTACAATTTGATCACTTTCTCAATTGAGTCTGATGCTAGAAAAATGTTGTCTGCGTCTAAGTGCCAACGAGTCATATCAGAATGCCGAAGCCGTATTTTCCAGTAGAACTCCATATTGATCTTGCTTATTTAAATGAACTGTGATAAATTAATCATCACTTAAACAACTGTAAATTGATTGACTTACCGTAGTTATTTAACTGTATCACTACTCTAGTTAATAAATTTGTTGTAACTAAGTAGTTAAAAATCTGATATCAGGTAATTAGTATTTGTAGGGTGTGTTACGGCTGACGTAACGCACGACCCTTTATGTTTTGGTGCGTTAGCTTGCGGCATAACACAACTTACATGTATTTCAAAAACCAAATATAATTCCTATATCAGGAAATTAGTAACGTATTCACGGCTATCAGCCAAAAGCTATTTGTAGGGTTGTCCACTGGACATGATTGAACAATACATATTTATTTGCAGTGATAAAACTGCGATCGCCACCGAGCCATAACCATAAATCTTTTGTTGTCTCGCTACTTTAATGGTGAAGCGATGTCTATCGGCAAACCTTGACGTTTTCAGCAGCAGTGAGGCAGCACTTTACGTCTACCCAATCCATACGTAGGAGTTGAAAATTATGGTGCAAACTTCTCTCGTCCGCCCCAGCAATCCCTTTCAACCACCGACCTTCGTTTCCATTGAATCAGAGCGTCGCCATCGCCAAGAACGCTTGGCAGCAGCCTTTCGGGTATTTGCGCGTTTGGGTTTTGCTCAAGGACTGGCAGGACACATCACTGCCCGCGATCCCGAACTTACCGATCACTTTTGGGTAAATCCCTTTGGGATACATTTCAGTCGCATTCGCGTGTCAGACCTGATATTGGTAAATAGTGAAGGTCAGGTAGTCCAAGGTGAAGGTAAAGTTAGTCAAGCAGCATTTGCCATTCACTCACAAATCCACGAAGCCCGCCCTGATGTCATAGCAGCAGCTCATGCCCATTCTTTCTACGGCAAAACTTGGTCATCTTTGGGTCGGTTGCTCGATCCGATTACCCAAGATTCTTGTGCTTTCTACCAAGATCATGCTCTATTTGATGATTTTACAGGCATTGTCTTGGAGACAAGCGAAGGAAAACGCATTGCTCAGGCAGTAGGCGATCGCAAAGCTGCGATTTTACGCAACCACGGTATATTGACCGTGGGACACAGTGTGGATGAAGCCGCTTGGTGGTACATCAGGTTAGAGGATACTGCAAAGGCGCAATTGCTAGCAGAAGCCGTAGGAAAACCCATCCTGATTGACCACGACATCGCCTTAAAGATCCAACAACGCGGTGGTACTCACCAAGCGGGCTGGGGTGGATTCCAGTATTTGTGGGATGAAATTACCCACGAGCAACCAGATTTGTTTGATTGATTGGGCATGGGGCATTGGGCATTGGGCATTGGGCAAAGGAGAAGGAAAAAACTTACAATAACTTCTCCCCTGCTCCCCTGCTCCTCATC
>NZ_JABXKM010000138.1 GCF_017115025.1 Nostoc sp. NOS(2021)
GCTTCAATAACAACTATAAAATTGAACCGCAGATTTTTGATGTTTGGATGAGAATTCTCGCCGCAGTTCCAGGTAGTGTGCTGTGGTTACTTGTCAGATTCCCTGCTGCTGAGGATAATCTCAAAAGAGAAGCCCAAGCTAGGGGGATTAATAGCGATCGCTTAATTTTTGCCCAATATCACCCCAAAGCCGAACATTTAGCCAGACATCAATTAGCAGACTTATTTCTAGACACCTTTTATTATAATGCTCACACTACTGCTAGTGATGCTTTATGGGCAGGTTTACCAGTCGTTACTTGTATAGGAAAAACCTTTGCTTCTCGTGTTGCAGCTAGTTTGCTGACAGCAGTTGGTTTACCAGACTTAATCACTAATAACTTAGAGCAATATGAGCAATTGGCAATACATTTAGGCCATTCCCCTAGAGCATTGGATGAACTCAAACAGAGATTAGCACAAAATCGTACCACTTACCCCCTATTTGATACACCACGCTTTACCCGCAATCTAGAACAAGCCTACTTTGCTATGTGGGAGATTTATGGTGCTGGGAACCCGCCACAAACAATAGAGATATCCTTATTTTGATACTGACAAGGGGACTTTTAAAACATCCTCTAAGCTGACATTAACTATTTGTTATCTGCTTCATCTTCAAGCAGGATGGTGTTCAGAAGATTCAATTCACTGGATGTCATAAAATAGCGATCGCTAAAAACTGTTTCTAATTGTGTAAAAATCCGTCTACCTGCCACAGCTATCCAAGGAAATGTGCGATAGTGAGCAACTATGGGTATAATTAAGCCTTGAGGAGTTAGAGAACGTCCTAGCGCACTTCTCCAAGCTTGCGGATCTTCTAATACCTGTTGGCGGATGTCATCTTCTGATTGTTCATTCCAGAAATGGGGATAGTCTAGAGGTAAGCCAATAACTATGTTTTTAGTTTTTAATGCTTGACGTGTGGAAGATTCAATCACAAATCCCTCCTTTTCTCGAATCAATAGCTTATGGAGTTCGTTAGCAGGACGTTTGAGTTTTGAGGGAAATCCGAAATTTTTGTCTTCGGAAATCCGTTTTAGTAGTCCTAAAAGACGACTACTATTTTCTTTAATATCAGTTTTCCATGCTTCAAAGCTAAATATTTCTTCAGTTTGGCGATCGCTCCAATCTTCTATCCAGAAAGGGCCGATACAACTTAGACTATCTGGTATCTGTAATACATCGTTATCTAAAGATGGCAATAATCGGCTCGACATCCTAGAAACAGTTTTGGTCAAAGCTTGTAGGTTTTGATAATTTGCATAGGACTTGGCATTTATATCTAATGATTGACCTCTCAAGTCGAAGTGTTTAAAGATTTTTCCGATTAACTGATCTGCTTGGACCACAATAGCTTTAGCGTCTTGAGAGTGACTATCGCGGATAAAAACTTTAGCTTCCCGCAAGAAATCTAAGACATCATCAGACATTAAACGCAACAATTCTTCATCCCCAACAGAGCCAACTGGGACAAATGCAATTCGGTTTTTATTAAGTCCGGCATCACCTTTGATGCGGGTGTGAATTGTAGAGCGCAACATTACCAGCAAAGTCAATAAATCGCTTGACTGACGCAGCCATTGTCTTTTGCGGTCAATGTCCTCTCTTTCAATGATAAAATCATTGATCAGCATAACTAACCGTCTATCTTTGTGATCTCCAGAAACTTCCATTCCGGTTTCTGGATCTGGATACATTCCTCGACCCCGGTAAATTAATTGCGCGACTTCCATTAAAGCGGCTTCAATATTAAATCGGGGAATTGCGGCTATAATCCAATCTGTTTTCGGGAAAGAAACACCTCTTGCACCTGAAGAAGTCATGAGGAAAACTCGGATTTCATCCCGTCGTGGCGGCTTTACTAATTCCAGTCGCTGATTGGGTGGTACGCTTTGATCTAAAACCGCCACCTGTCCCTTGTTTACCAAAGCATCTTTACCAGTGGTCAATTTCTCCTGCAACTGACGTAAGAAAGCTTTATCCTGAGCAAAGAAAATCAACTGCTCTGCTCCTTGTTTTAACCCGCGCTCGATTTCTAAGTAGGCATTCGTCAGCAACTGCTCTTCTGATTGTTCTCGAATTGCTTGTCTAATTGTCTGCTCTGTGCCGTCACTGGTTAATCCGGGTTTAACGGGAGACAGCCTAATACTGTAGTCAATATCGAGTTTACTGGCGGGGTAACTATTTGTCATTATGTGGAGCGTTGGGTGTTTTCTGGGGCCGACTTTTGTAGAAGTGCCTGTCACCCGAAATGGTGCTTCACCTTGACTTTGACTGATTAATATTTTATCAGGGGCGCGATCGCCTGAACTTAAAAAACTATTCAAAACAATCTCATTGCCCAGTGAAGCATCGGCAACAATCAGCACAATCTTAAATGGAGAGGGAGTTGTATCAAACAGTTCAATAAACTGCTGTTGCAACCATTCTGCTAACTTATGGACAAAGGGCGCTCCTGCACCATCACCAGCGAGTTCATCTACCATGACAATTATGGTGGGAATTCGCGCTGCAAATGCTGAACGTTCATTTCTTCCCAAAGTAGTATTAGCTGGCTTTCCAAACAACTTACTGAATGCATCAACTGTGGTTGATTGGTCTAGCGCCCGATAACCTTGAATAGCAGCAGTCATTACTAGCTGATTAACCTGGGGGTTAGCTTCTAGCAATTTTCGGGCTGAGGTTGCTATGGTACGCAATACACCAGGACTCTTAAGCGATTCTACGCTATAATCCCGTTCGCTGAGACGGCGTTGAAACCGAGTAGAGCCGACTATGTTGCAATCAATATCATGTTCTTGTTCTGGAGTGAGGAAGAGGGTATTGCAATCAGGACGTGTGAGTTTTTCAAAGCCATCGACAACAACGGCACTATCAATATGGCGAGATGGAAAGCTGTTTTGCTGAACCTGTTGCTCATACCACTTGGAAGCTGCATCAATCAAATTTTTATTGCTGGTCAGGGTCAATATCCCAGTGGGATTACCGTTTTCTCTAGCAAGTTTGTCGGTAACATCCCGATTAATTACAACTCGCGGACTGAGATAGATAAACAAGAAGCCTTGAGATTGCTGCTTGAGAAATTTCATTACAGCAGTGGTTTTACCAATACCCGGATTACCTTCCAAAGCTATGACATTGATTTTACCTACTTGAGCAGCAGTCAGACCAGCAAAAACTGCTGCCTCGTGTACTTTTCGTAGAGGAATTGTTTCCTTGCCGGGACTGATTTGATTGATAAAATGAGCAATTTGTGTATTAGAATTTTCTCCAAAAAACTCAAATAATGCGTCGTTGTCTTCAACAGATGCGATCGCCTCAACCTTGCTAATTTCATCCATTGGGTTGTAGAATCCCTCTACATTCTCCTGAAAGAGAAAGTGCAGATATTGCCCTGGAGTTGGGTTTTCAGCTAGACGCTTTGCTTGTGCTTTGAAAACAGAGGGTAACGACCCGATAAGCTTCTTGAACACCAAACGAATTTCCGTCTCTATTGCGCTTGGTTCATCGTCGCTTAATTTCTGAGCCTGGCGATATGCTTGTCCCAATGATTTCATCAACTTGGCTCTAGGATCTGGTTCTAGTTCTTCACCCCAGAATTGAGCAGCAAGACTTTCAATACCATTGGATGTGACAGCGATCGCTCTCGCGTTACAATTTCCTTCTAAGCGCTTATGCAAGTACAACAGATGAATCAGGCGATGGGTATAAGATGATGCCTGACAGAGCTTAAATAATGGTTTATCTTGACCACTAAATGCTGATAAATGACTTTCCAGGTTTGATGAAGGCGAAAACTCTTCACCCTCAACCTCTGCACAAACCCTAGAGAATACCCCCCGTGATTCAATGTAACGCGCATAGCGATTCATTTCCTCTCTATGAGGGGCTTCAGTTTTAAAATCTGCAAATTTGATGGGTGCGTTATACGAGAATTCCAGGCAGAGAATTAAGTTCTCAATTTTTTTGCGTTTTGGGTCTTTTGGCTGGGAGAAGGCACTTTTACTGTCTTTGGGTGATATTAAATCCTTTGTTCCCCTGCGGGGGCTGGATTCGTTCGATAGCCATAAGAGAAAGTCGGCTCTAGCAGGTTGTCCTCGGTTTACTAAGTCCTGGTCTGGTTTTCCTGGTAGGTTGAAAGCTGCTTGAAATACTTTTGCTGTCTCTTCTCGTTCTTCATCGCGTTGCATTTGCTGTCCTGGCAGTGTCAACGGACACCAAATTGCTTCCAGTTTAGGTTTACTAATTTGACTGTGGTTGAGACATTCTCGCATCGTCGTCCAACCTAAACCATAGCCCAGTACCAGCAGATGACGCAGCATTGTCTTTACCCATTCTTTGGTATTGGGATCTGTCAATTGGAATTCTTTTACCAGTTGGTGATAGACATCTGCATTTTTGTGAGATTGCCAAGGCTGGAGAACTGGATGATCGTTCAAGACTAATTTTTGGTGAATCAACTGTTGTAGAACACCGCGTTTAACAGCAATTTCAAATACCTGTCCCCAGATAGAAGCTCGTTGTAGAAAAGATAACTCCATTACTTCCTCCGGTGCAGAACTTGAGAAACGTGGGTGAGTACAGCGCGATAATTAAGTAATACATCTCCTCTACGGCGAGTGTGGAGAACTTTTACTTCCCCAGCCCCTTCAACTGTAGTAGGCGATATCCAACTAAATGGGTCTAGTACTGGGATCAGTTGACCTTTTTGCACACCTCGTTCAGCTTCGATAAAATGCAAGCCCCGCAGCACAGCTAGTAAACAGTCATGAATAGGAGAGTCTAAATCGGGATTTATGAAATGCTGACGAGCGCGTTGAGTCGAATTAAGATCGCCAGCTTTTGCATCCGATACTAGGAAATAGATGCAGAAACCAGATTGTAGGCGATCTTCTGCTTGAATAGCATGAAGTGTGGCAAAAGTATAAACCGGAATCAAATCACGAAAGTAGTCTGCCCTAACGGAGCGTTGAAAGTCTGTATGGTCTACAGCTTGCAAAATTTCAAATGCGGCTTCATTGTATCCGCGATCGCGCAAGCGTGTAGCAGGAAATACATCCCGCACCATTGGGTAAATGTTGAGATCAGGAAAAGTTTCAAAGACTTCTTCTAAGAATTCTGTAGGTATTAAAGAAGAATTCTGATTTGCGGCTCGATTCATGCGGCGATCGCCATAGGCATGAGCTAATAAAATGATATGCTGACATCCTTGGGCTTTTAGGTAACGAATTTCTTCTTTGACTAGGCGTTGCGTTTTCAACTGTTCTGGAGAATCAATTACATCAGACTGCATCCGTTCTCGCTTCAGTTCATAACCTATAAACGGTTCACTAACGGCTGTGGCAATATAACTTTGAGTCAGCAAAAGATAAGCCTTTTCGTCTTCATTCTGAAAATTTCCCTCATTACAGGGACGAATAGCGTAGGAAATTAAACCAATCTTGGGGGCTGAATCGGAACCTGGGCTACTAATGCAAATTGGAAATGCACTTAACAGCGCCTTAAAAGTGCCGGACTTAATAAATTTTGTTGTATCAGTTTGTTTCGCCAGATTTTCCAGAATGAGTCCCTGCATTCGGATCGGGGTATCTTCAGCTAGTATGGCTTCCAAGGTTTGGGCAGCTGCATAAACATAAGCATCACCGCTCTTGTCCTTATCATCATTTAGTTGTTTTCCCGTTTCTTGCAGCCGCAGCATTAAGGTTGTAAAGTCAACCGATTTTTCTTGATCGCGTTGTTGCAATCGTCTAATGATACGCCACAAACAGCAGTAAACTAGCACAGCAAAAGCAGTAACGGCGGCTGCGTGATACTGCTTATTTTCCTCTGAGCCTTTTGTATCTGGTTGCCGCTTCACCGTTTTAACATCGTATTCCACTATGATGGCAGCTGGTAATACCCATCCGGCAGCTTTAGAAGCATTTCTCGAAAGTTCATAAGTCCATTGACGGTCTTCCTTTTGCCAAGAACGAGGAACCCAACAAACTTGGAGGAGTTTCTCCGGCAATAAACGCTTTGCCTCCAATTTACTGGGTGTGTCTTTAATTATTAAGTCGTATTCCGAAAGCTCGGCGGTAACTTTAACCGAGAATAGAAGTCCTGGTGCTGCTGGTTGTTCGCAAATTTCAATATGTTTGAACCATTCAACCTTTTCGCTGGAATTTGCTTGTGGCTCCACAAGCAAATTTCTCACACCTGGATCTGCTCCTTCTAATCGATGCCAATTAATGATGCTGCGTTTTACACAGATAAATTGTTGAGAGGAACGATCTTGAACTTGAGACATTACTTTTTGGCTCTTGTCACGCACTACTTTCATCAGAGCCTTTGCAATGGATTTCATTGACTGGGAGCGTTCCCGTAATTCGTCTAAAGTCTGGCTAATAGCTTCTTTTCCATTCGATTTAAGATTTGCCAACAATTGAAGCACCGAATTGGTGAGTGATTCTTCAGATAGCGATTCCTCTCCCTCCTTGGGGACAACAACTGTCAAAACGATAAGTTCAGCTAAACGACGACAGAGTACCCAAGGTTTTTGTGAGGAAGATTGATCATCACTCAGTAAATCTTCTCCAATTTGATCAAGTCGCGCTTCAAAAGCAGGTTTGCCTGATTCTGGATTTTGTCCATTGACTCGAAAACGGTAGCTTACCTCACGGTCAACTTGATTGTTAGTCTTTTGCTCGAAGATTTGGGTTTTAGACTCAGGCCAAACAGCCAGACAATAATAAAAGGTGGCTTGGTTCAGGTAATCCGATAAGTCAAATTCAGCAGCAATACCAAAATGAGCCGTTAAATCAACGGTATAGCCTACTTGTTTAGCAGATTTAACTACATTGAGTATTCGATTGACATATTCTGCTAAAAGTTGGTAGTCTTGATCGTCACTTGATCGGGCATTGTCTGCGATCGCTTCCATAATCCGAAAGCTAATTGTCAATCGGACTCGTGACAAGGCTTCATCGTCTAAAAAGTTCAAAAAACGCTGTATTTGACTATCGTATCGATTTTGTTCATCTTCCAAAGTTGCGATCGACGAAGCAACATCTTCTTCATTGTTGCCGCGTTGGTTTTCCAGATAGTCTGCGGCGGCTCTGCACATTTGCTCAAAATAATCACTATTCTCAACTCGTTCCCGTGCAGAGATAACTGTCGCCACAGACTTGTCAGATTTGTTAGCCTTACTATCTCCAGCTTGAAATGCTATAGGTACGAGGTTTGCAGTATTGGGCATATCCTGGAAAGACGTACCTGCACTTTTAGCAAGTTTTTTGAGTTGCTTATCAGCGTCATCTAACAGCAATGTCGATAATAAGCTGTCGGAAGGCACAGCAGTATTCAGCGCCTGGTCAATAGCAGCCATTAATTTATCTATTGCACTAGGTAACTTTTTGGCATTGCCATCACTTAAACAGCCGCCAACGCGTGACCTATTCCCGCGTCCTGGCATCGATAAGTTTTGAATAAACCCACCACCTTCAGCAGGTTTAAAAGCTTCTTTAAATTTAGGTTGTGAAAATAGCCGATACATAACGGCTGAAGTACGTGTTCTCAGGCGTTTATTTTTATCATCAAATTCAAACAGCTGCATCCCGCTAGGGTTTCGCTGGTCAGTATTTGCCTGATTACTACTAGGAGAAATAGCTTGAGTAAGTAATTCTATAAGTGTAGCGAGGTCAATAGAAGGCTTAAGGGAACGTGGATCAACTTGAGCGCCAGTACCTTGTGAAGGCATATTTTTTTCCTCAATAATTCAGTCTTACGACTGCTTCATTTGCTCGGACTTTACAGCCTCAGCAAATGGACTACATATTTTTATTAGCTTAAATGTGTCTAATCTGTCAAGACATTTATATTTTACGTTTATAATATTTTTTTTAAGAACTATTACACAAGCAACTCAGTCCGATGTTTATGTATTTTCTTGAATAAGGAAATTAATCCATATTAATTATTCTAAAAGTCTCAAATTATACAGTTAGTTGAATTTTTCATTTCTCTGTAAATTAAAATATAGCGTTAATCATACAAGGTACATCATAGCCCCCTCCTCGCTTGCGGGGAGGGGGTTGGGGCTGACAGGTGTAGGTTTATTACGTGGGTGTGAGTATTCACAACTAAAAACGAGAAAATCAAGCATGAAACCAGGTGTGTATTCAGAACTAAAATGCTGAAAAACAAGCATCTCAAAGAGTGGTCATGCATAGTTTCAAAGCAGATGCCACATTTATCAATGCCTCAAGCGATCGGGTTGGCAACGTGGAGCTTTGGCATGGTGATGATAAATTCAAGTAGCTTAACACAAGTATCAAGATTCATCGCCACAGTTAATGGCGAAAAACCAAACACAGTACGTCAGCGACTCAAAGAATGGTATCAGGAGGCAAAAGCCAAGAAAGGAGAAAAACGTTGTCATCTCGATGTCAACGGCTGTTTTGCACCATTACTGTTGTGGGTAATCCATCTTTTACCCAAAAGTATCGAAAAAATTGCTCTTGCACTTGATGCAACCAGCATTGGTGACAAATTCACTGTTTTATCGATAAATGTTTTGCTCGCAGGATGTGGAATCCCAGTGGCATGGTGTATTGTTCAAGCCACTGAACCTGGAAGTTGGAAACCACATTGGCAAAAATTAATCGAACACCTTAACGGTGTGATTCCTCAAAACTGGAATGTGATTGTCAGTGCAGACCGTGGACTGTATGCAGATTGGCTTTACCAACTAATTGTTGGTGCAGGCTGGCATCCATTGCTACGTATCAATCATCAGGGTACTTATCGAGTTCTTCCACAGACTCAGTGGCGACCGCTTGCAAATGTTCTTGGCGCTCCGGGACAATCATGGTCAGGTGGAGTTGCTTGTTTTAAAACCAACCCCCTTGAATGTACGTTGCTTGCTCGTTGGGATGTTGGCTATAAAGACCCGTGGTTGATCCTGACAGACATAGAACCAGAACAAGCTGATGCACTATGGTATGGTTTGCGTCCTTCCACCGAATGTGTTTATCGCGATATCAAATCTGACGGTTGGCAATGGCACAATACTCGTCTACTCTCACCACAACGTGCAGAACGGTTATGGTTAGCGATCGCAGTTTCAACCCTATGGATGGTCATACTAGGTGGTGAAGCTGAAAATCAATCACCTCTTCCAGACTTGGAACAACTTCCCAAAAAACATATTACCTTCTCAAAACCTTTCAACTCACGCCCACCTCGCCTTATTTCTTGTTTTCTTCTTGGCTTGCTCACCCTCATTGCTGATTTACTTAACGGTATATCAATTCATCTTCATCGCTGGAGTTCATTTCCTCCAACTCCTGTTGATGGATTTTATTACCCCAACTTCTCCTCATCGTAAAATACCTACACCTGTCAGGGGGGTTGGGGGTGGGGTTCTTGTCCCTCACTTAAGCGAGAACCGCTATAGATAAGAAAAATTTTGAAGAATAAGCTAACTTAATCGGCATTGAAGAGAAGTGCTATTCTACTAAGCAATACTACCAAGTTTATTTCTTGAAAATTAAGGGTTTCTGCTTTTTTTAGTGCCATTCGATTCAGGTTCTCAATTTTTTTTTCATTAGCAATACTTTAGATTATTCTGATTCCTAATGAAATTTTAGGGATTTAATCCAGCTCGTTGAAAGATTGCATGAGGGGTAATTTCCAATTCTGGTAGCAAATCATCAGTAATTACTTCATGAGAACGATAAGTAATCGGCAAGGAAGATGGCGCAAATACAGTTACAGTTCTAGCTTTTGTATCAACCACCCAAACACGAGAAACACCAGCTTTCAGATAATCAGTCGCTTTTTCGGCAATTTCACCAAAAATTTGACCAGGTGAAATGATTTCCATGACTAATTCCGGTGCGACAGGACAAGCTTCGTCTAATAGCCAATCAGCAGGAAGACGGTTATGAGAAATATAGGTCAGATCCGCTACAGGCATCCAATCTTGTTGATTTCGTGTTAGTTTAATTGCCCATTCAATCACAACTCGACCTTTTGCTTGTGCCCATACAGACAATAGTATAAATAAAGCACCAGTAGTCGAGCCATGAAAAAACTTTGCCCTGATTTCATTATCTTTATATTTGGGTACAGCTTCACCGTTAACAAACTCGTATGTAATATCTCCTTCGGGAAGTGCGAGAAATTCTTCTAGGGTTAGGCGTTGATTAGAAGACTGAACCATAGGTATTATGTGGGTAAAAGATGCTTATTTTTAGTTTAGGCGATCGCTAATATTAGAGACTAAGCCTACCTAGTCCTTATTTCCAGCATTTTCGACAGTGATTGATAGTTGTATCCAAGCTGACTCTGGGGGATGTAAGCGGGAGCATCTCAATGAGTGTAAAAAGCCTTGTAAAACCTCACCCCAACCCTCTCCTTGGTAAGGAGAGGGAGCAAGAGTTTAGTTTCTCATCTGGTATATTTGCTTTCACTGAGATGCTCCCGATATAAGCATATAAATTAATGTGAGTTCGATGAACCTCTCCCTCCCAGCCTCCCTCTCCGAAACGGAAAGGGAGGAGCAACGAAAAATTCAGCTTTTTGCTCCCCTCTGGGCGTCGGAGAGCATCGGTGAGAGGTCAAATAAAACTTGTCGAACTCACATCTTTTTACCGAGTCAATATTATTCGTCATGGTCTTGAACTGAACCAAGGCTTGTGTAAAACTTGAGATCCTTCGCTTCCAGCCTACTTTTAAGGAATTGATCAATGGCGCGTCTAGCCCTGCTGAGTGTATCTAACAAAACTGGTATAATTGACCTAGCCCGTAGCTTGGTGGAAGAATTTAACTTTGATTTAATCAGCAGTGGGGGAACAGCCCGAGCAATCAAAGATGCGGGACTCCCTGTTACCAAAGTTGCAGATTATACAGGTTCACCAGAAATTTTAGGTGGTCGAGTCAAAACCCTACATCCCCGGATTCACGGCGGGATTTTGGCGCGGCGAGATGTTCCCGAAGATATTACAGATTTAGAAAATAACCAAATTCGCCCGATTGATTTAGTGGTGGTGAATCTATATCCTTTTGAAGAAACGATCGCTAAACCAGGGGTAACATTATCCCAAGCTGTTGAACAAATTGATATCGGTGGGCCAGCAATGCTACGGGCATCATCGAAAAACTTCGCCCATCTCGCTGTATTATGCGATCCAGTACAGTATGACGAGTATTTGCAGGAATTACGCCAAAATAACGGCGAAGCATCCCTAGAGTTTCGCCAAAAGGCGGCTTTAAAAGGATTTTCGCACACTGCTAGTTACGATCAAGCGATCGCATCTTACCTGGCAGGAACACAAGATTACACCCTTAGCGGTACACAATTACAATCTCTGCGTTACGGCGAGAATCCCCATCAACCCGCCGCCTGGTATCAAACTGGTACTACCCCAACGGGATGGGCAGCTGCGACGAAACTGCAAGGCAAAGAACTTAGTTACAATAACTTAGTTGATTTAGAAGCCGCACGCCGAATTATTGCTGAATTCATTGATACTCCAGCAGCAACGATTATCAAACATACAAATCCCTGTGGTACGGCATTGGGAAGTACTATTTCCGAAGCGTATCAAAAAGCTTTTAACGCTGATTCTACTTCTGCCTTTGGTGGCATTGTCGCACTCAACCGCCCGATTGATGCGGCTACAGCTAGTGAGTTAACCAAAACATTTTTAGAATGTGTGGTTGCACCCAGTTATGATGCCGAAGCTCAAGAAATCCTGGCCAAAAAATCCAACGTGCGGGTTTTGACTCTAGCTGATTTGAGCAGTGGCCCTAAGGATACAGTGAAAGCGATCGCAGGTGGTTTCCTCGTGCAAGCTAGCGATGACGTGATTGCTGACACCAATCAATGGCAAGTAGTCACCGAACGTCAACCCACCGCTAGCGAATTAGCCGAATTGCTGTTTGCTTGGAAAGTTTGCAAACATGTTAAATCTAATGCCATTGTTGTGACGAGCGATCGCACTACACTAGGAGTAGGTGCTGGTCAAATGAACCGCGTCGGCTCAGTTAAAATTGCCCTAGAACAAGCTGGAGAAAAAGCCAAAGGTGCAACCCTAGCCAGCGATGGATTTTTCCCCTTCGATGATTCAGTCAGCACAGCCGCAGCAGCAGGAATTACAGCTATTGTCCAACCAGGGGGAAGTTTGCGCGATAAAGATTCAATCAAAGCTGCTAACCAACTGGGTTTGCTGATGGTCTTAACTGGTATACGTCACTTTTTACACTAAATCATTGTCCGTAAGGTGTGCAGTTTTGAAAGTGTCACATAATTTACTTGCTTTTTGATGGAATTAGTGATATGTTTTAGTCGTGTGTGAGGAGCAAGTTAAAAATAAAGAGCGCCTGGGGTGGAAACACGGCAACACTCCCAAGCGCTTTTTAATTTTTCAGAAATTGGATTGCTTGTGCAATTTTGAAAGTTAAATCAATATACTTCCCATTTGATAGAAGTAGTGATATTGTTTATTTGTGTGTGAGGAGCAAGTTGAGAATAAGAAATGCCTGGGGTGGAAACACGGCAACACTCCCAGGCATTTTTTAATTTGCATTTCCAAAAGTTTTGGCAACAAATGAATCGGCTGTAGGGACGTACAGATGTACATTGGTGTCAACTTAAGTTAAAACCCTTTTAAAACCTCGTTTCCAGCCTCTGGCTGGAAATGCAAATCAAAAGCGGCTCTGCCGCTAGCAAGGGAGGCGGCAGCCCCAACGACGGGCGTTCCCAGTCTGACACTGGGAACGAGATAAGAGATAATCTCTAAAAGCTCCTTCTAGACTTGCTTTTACCTTAAGTTGACACGTATCACAGATGTACGCCCCTACCAACGTATTTTTAGCAGGAATTTAGTGAAATGGTATCAGAAATTAAATTGGCGGTGCAGTTCTGAAAGTGGCACTCACTATACTCACCTTTTGATTGAAGCAGTGATACTATTTACTTGTGTGAGGAGCAAGTTAAAAATAAAAAGCGTTTGGGGTGGAAACACGGCAACACTCCCAGGCGCTTTTTAGTTTGTATGCACAAAAAACTCCTTGCAGATTCGCTGGAATAATTGAGATAATCACCTACAGTTGAACGCACCGCCAACTATAGCGTTTCCTAATCATATAAGGTACATCATAGTCCCCTCCTCGTTTGCTCTTAGGGGGTTGGGGGTGGGCTTCTTGTACCTCACTTAAGCCAGAACCGCTATAAACTAACTGGCGTTATTGTCGGGGAAACTTTGCGCCATATAGCTTGATGACTAGATAACGTTCCCAGGTACACTGGCGTTCTCAGCGAGTCGTACAAACTTTTGTCTACGGAAATCCTAGAAAAACTAGCAATTTTTACGAAAGATGAGATTGGCTTTCGCTGTAGCCTTTAGATTTATTGTGAAGATTCAGGCGATTGCATGGACTATAGCGACAAAGCTTGTTTAATCGCAAACATTGTTGATCAGGTTTGGGACTCAGAAGAGTTTGATTTTCACGCACTATCAGAATAAGTAGGTAGGCACGAATTAATCTAACTATGTAACAAAATGTAAAACCGTTAAAGTCCTTGTGATTGCTTCTCTACGAGACGCTACGCGAACGTTACACTCCGTTTCACTCGCAATGACATACTTGTAAATTTTCCCACCTACTTACTTAAAAGGAAAAGCTAAATCAAATCTTTGAGCATTTTTATTGTATTTTTAGGGAAAATAACTAATCTAAACCTGCTAATTTTGTGTATTTTGAAGGAATTAAATCATCATAAATCAGTGTATTTTGGTAACTTAATTTTCTAATTATAAATTCAGTAACATTATTGATATGTAATTCAATTGATAAATTTACTGCCGTGTAAAATTATCGATTTTTCAGATAATTTACTATTTTAAACTACGGCAAGTCTATCGATTTATAGATGCATGAAACTATTTAAACTACGACAAACGTATCAATGTATGGGTGTTTATGTGTAGTCAAAGCCCGGTAAAATCATCGACTTTGGAGGGAATTTACTAATAAAAATCCCGGCAAAATTACTAGTTAAATTTAATTTGTTTTATTCCTGGACAACTTGAAATCGCGTGCTAGAATTACAGCAAAACTGCCTAATAAATAGTGGGTAAACTTGATTACAGTTGTTAATTTTAGAGACTGTAGTAATTCATTTTATCACGATGAAGTATGGGCATTTGAAACAAGACTCGAGAATTTGAGTCCCAGATAAAAATCACTGAGGTAAAAATATGAATTATGAAGTACGTTACTAGTTTTTTTCGTACTCTATTTGTTGTTAGCACTGGATTATATTTACTGCCTCATTCGGTAGCCAATGCAGTTACCTTAAGCAATGGCACGATCGCCTTTGTCGAACCACCGCGTTTAGTTAGTGCCAGCACTCCATACAGCAATACAAGTGTTCCGAATACGACGTACTATTTCACTCTGGAAGTGCCAGCAACGGCTGGGGAACCGTTGCAACAAGTTACCTTTAACCAGATTGAGGGGAGTGAAGATATTGAATTCAATCAGAAAGATACTTTTGCCTTTGAAGGCACACGCAATCACCAAGGTTCAAAGTTGGCACTTAAAGCTGTGAAAGGTAACGACAAACAGCAGGCTATCACAGTAACCTTTGACACTCCCATATCACCAGGTAAGACGGTTACTATTGGTCTGAAAACTTACTACAATCCTTTTGATGATGGCGTCTATTTATTTGGCATTAAGGCTTTTCCCTCTGGTGAGAAAACTGCTGGCCAATTTCTCGGCATTGGACGCTTTCAATTTTACGGGCTAACGGCTACAGAGTACTAATTTTATCTAACCTATAAGAATCCGGTTTGATTCCTGAATTTACTTGCGTGGGCAGGGAACAGGGAAGAAGGGATAGATCGGTACTGAGTCTTGTTCAGATTCTCTACCGACCGTCCCCAGTCCCGAATCCCCAAATTATAACCAATTGCCAATCAACACATAAGCAGACCAAAAGCTTGGTGCCTTGTAGTTAGGATGTTTCAGCAGTTGTAGCTGGGCACGGTGGATAGCTTTGGCTTTGCTGATTTTGCCACTCTTGAGTTCTCGATAGAAGGCACTAACAAACATTGCCGTCGATTCATCATCAATCTGCCACAGGGAGGCGATGGTACTGCGTGCCCCAGCTCGTACAGCTGCTCCTGCCAAACCGAGTGCTGCACGGTTGTCTCCTGTTGCTGTCTGGCAAGCACTCAAGACTAATAATTCTACTATGGTTTTACCCTGGCTGCGGAAGAGAGTATCAAAATCCTTGACATTGATCTGACCATCGAAATCCAAAATAAAAGTGTCTTCAAGGCGGGAACTAAACTGACCGTGGGTTGCTAAATGCACTATGTTGAATGAAGCAGCACCAATTTCACTCTCTAAATTCTTTTTCTTAAAATCTCCATCTATTAGGCTAGTTGTCGAGACTCCTGCTTTGCTAATGCCGTCGAATTCAGATTTGATCGCAAGCAACGGTGCAAACTTGGAAAACCCTGGCGGCGGCTGAGTTAGTCCTGCGGTTAATGCTCTTAGCTGCTGTTGTACCAGTGGTTTAGGGTCGAGGAGTTGCAGACCCACGCTCAGGGCGATCGCATATTTCTCTACCAAGTATTGCTTACCATCGTAGAGAGCTGCCATTGGTAAATTGCGTAACGGGCCATCCAGGACGAACACTAGGGTATCTACCCCACTTTTTTGCAATTCTGACTCAATGGGTTTGAGCAGCCAGTTGTAAACTTGGTGTGCTTGAGTTTGGACGGCTTTGGTAGCGGTGGGATTGACAAGATTTTTTCGCAGTTTTACTAACAGTTCCTCCACTTCTGTGGGGGAAATCTGAGTACTGTAACTTTGCAGGGGTTGTTTGGGAATTTTGACAATTACCTGGAGTTCGTCAGGAAGAATAATCGGATAAAGGATGGCAGCCGTAGGATTATCTTTGTCTACCACTTGATCGAGGGCTACTCTCTGACCTTGCAGGCAAGCTTCTCGGAAGAAGTCGTCCAATTCTGCTAGTTGGAGTGCTTCAATCCGCTGGCGTGCTTTCTCCAATATTTTTTCATCTGGTTTTCCTTGTTGGGATTTCAGCAGTAACTCTACTGACTGACGGTAGACGGGTTCTACGCTGTCCCGGAAGTTGAATTGCACATCCTGGTTCACTACGTCCTTATTGACTACTAAATCTCTGCGGAGAAACTGGAGAGTGTTCACAGCAGCATCATATGCCGCGATCGCACCATTAATATCTTTTTGGGCCCAGAGCAATCTACCTAACTGCCACTCCAAGGTATAGGTAATTTCTGGTGCATTGCTGCTCTGTGCCAAAGCTAATCCTCGCCGGGTAAGGTCTTGCGCCTCTGACCACTGTTTGGTATCTTCGTACAAGCCGCCTAAACTCTTCAGAGCATAGGCTTCTGCCCGCCTGTCCCCTAAACTGCGGGATTGCTGGATAGCCCTGGCGAGTAATACTGCTGAGTCTTTTGTGCTGAATCCTGAGTAGTAATTCTGACTTGATGCTTGCAATACACCACTGTTGACTTTTGTTAGACTTTGTGAAAAGTTAACCTGAGCGTAAATACTAGCACGGCTGAGGGGGAGTTGGTGGAGTTGGGACTCAATCAACGGCAAGAGAGCTTGAACCTCTGCCCATTGTTGATCTTCAATGAGTAGGCTCAGTTGATTCAGTTGGGCTTGGACTTTTGTCAGGGGTGAGGGAGATACTTCAACTGTTTGTTGATAATAGGCGATCGCCTTTGCTGTATCCTGTTGTTTACGGGCATTATTCCCCAGGCTGAACAGACTAGCCGCAATATCAGCGTTTGATTGCAGATTTCGAGCAATCATCAGACTTTCTTGTAACACCTGGCGTGACTTTTTGAAATCGCCCAATACCAAAAGGGCATCACCAAGCGATCGCAAACTCACTGTCTTTTCTATAGAGTCTGGTTGAGATTTTAACTTCTGACTAACCTCTTCGAGGGTTTTGACAGACCGAGGGTAAAATCCTTGGGTTCGCCACGCCTGTGCTTGATTGATTAGCGATCGCACCACGCCGCTTTTATTATCTGCTTGCTTGTAAATTTCTTCCGTCTGCCGCCAAGTTGCTAAAGCCGCCTCGGCCTGTCCCATTGTCAGTTGGAGACGACCTTGAATATCCAGTGATTGGGCAAATATTTGCAGATTTTCGTTTTCATCCTGTCCTTTGAGCAAATTTAAGCTCTCTGTAATTGCCTGCTGTGCCTGACTCCATGCACCGAGTTGCTGGTAAGCTAGGGAAAGATTACTCAGTGTCGCTGCCAGTCTGACGCTCTCCCCTTGCTGCTTATATGTTTGGACAGCCTGTTGTAACACTTCTACCGCCTTGGCAAAGTTTCCAGTATTGTATAAAACTTTGCCCTGTTGTAGTAGTGAGGCGGGGTCAGCGGCCACAGCCAGCAACGTCAAACTGTTAATTGGTAGTTGGGATGAGAAATTAATTGAGCCAGGAACTTTTGCCAGCACGGGTGAACCAAGGATGCATAGCAAAGCGATCAGGAAGTACAAAGATAAACGTAAAAACTGAGCCAGCGTGGTCTTCTCCCAACGCGAAGAAGCGTTTCGTAGAGAAGGGGAGCCACGCCCTGGCTGCTTTTGCCTTTTAACTTTTACAGAATTCGCGCCAAAAATCCTAGTTGTTTTAGTCATAAGCATGACAAAAGGTAAGTGATAACCAGGAACGCACAGGATTAACTGTAGGTGTTTGGGCTATCAGGGTAATGTTACCATTCGTATCCATTACTCATCCTTAAGCTTCCACAATCTTAGTTATAGCGGTTCTCAATTGCATGGAATACAGACCACTCGTCGGGATGCAGAATCGTAAAATCGGAGGTTGGGTTGAGGAATGAAACCCAACATTTTCAGTGGTTTGTTGGGTTTCACTTCCCTACGGGACGCTGTTCGCGTTCGTTCAACCCAATCTACGTAGTTTATGGTTTTTGACGCTAAGTAGCTGGGCGAAATTAAATATAAAATGTCATTGCGAGCGGAACGCAGTGGAGTGAAGCAATCGCAAGGACTGAGATTGCTTCACTTCGTACCCTACGGGTTCTCCAAAGGAGTACGCAATGACAAACTATCTTATATTTATTTAGAACCAAGCGTATTGATAAAATGCCAAAAACCTGGTCGAGGTTGACCAGGTTTTATCGAGTTCACAGGTTTCAAATTGTTAAACTAATTAAGTAATTGAAAGTTAATAACTAGGGTGGACTAAACAACGAACAAACTCAGCATCCTTGGTTTTTCCGCTTTGGGATTTGGCTTTGCCTTCTACATTAGGCTTTTTACCACTTCTATATTTGATATGCTGAAATTTGCTTGGGCTGATGACAAGGGGACACTAAGTCATTGACCCTGTTTGTTAGGTTTTATTTTGTTTGATGTCCTACTATTTAAGTTATCACTTAGTTTGTGAGCTGCAACCCTTAGTTTACTAAAATTGACGTTTTGTTAGATTTTGCAATCTAGAACCATAAATTTGATCCCTAACTCTCTTTTTAAAAGAGTTGAAGGGATCTTCGAGAGAACAGCATGGCTAACTAAACTGCATTGTCACCAATTCCACATAATTGGACTGTTATAGGAATCGTAAATTGTTTTTGAAAAAACCTCAGTAGTCTTGTAGGGTGTGGTTCAAAAATCAAATACTAGTCCTATATAAGGATAGGTGTGATTTGGACATCAGAAATACCTAGCGTAGGCGTAGCCCGCACTTCGACTCTTCTCTACAAGACGCTACGCATAGCTTGCTTCCACAAAGTGGTACGGTAGAGCTACGGGCAGGCAAGCTCAGTGACCATCGTAGACATCGCTTTTCCATAACTGTTTCCTAATTCATTCCCTTGGACAGGTGCATACTTTATCGGTTTTAGCTTGAAATTAAATCAGAGTTACAGTAGATGCTGATGGAATTGACTACAACTTTTCATGCTCTCAAAGAATGGGCAGTCGCCGTAAATGCCTTGGAAAGTGGCAAAACAATTATGTTGCTCCGCAAAGGTGGTATCCATGAACGAAATGGACATTTCCAAGTTGCCCACAAGGAAATTTTGCTTTACCCTACTTACGAACATCAACAAGCTTTCATGCTGAAAGCTGAGTATGCCAATCGTGTTTATCCAGTAACATCAGGTTGGCATCCAGAGACAGTTCGCATCGGCAGTTGGGCTGAAATTACCGATATTTTGCCAGTGAGGGACGAGTCTATTGTCAACACTTTACTTCCCTTCCATATTTGGAACGAGCATTCTATTAGCGATCGCCTCAAATGGAAACCACGTCAACCGCTTTATATTCTTCTCCTGCGGACATATAAACTACCCCAAGAGCAAGAAATTCCCTATTACGCCAAATACGCTGGCTGTAAGTCATGGATTGATTTAGATCAACCAATTCACTTGCAAGCAGCAAAACCAGTTTTATCTAACTTTGCATACACCCAACTAGTAGAGACAATTCGCGGGATTGTCGGCGATAAGTTGTATGCTCCATCTCCATCCTTCTAATAACTCAAGTTGCTGCCCAGAACCCCGACTTCTTCAAGAAGTCGGGGTTCTAAATCTAACTTAAGTAAGTGACATTCCACCCCAATACGGTTCGGATAAGACACGATCCCCCCAACCCCCCTTAAAAAGGGGGGGCTAAAAATCGCTTTATTTCCCCCTTTTTAAGGGGGACTAAGGGGGATCTTTAAAGCCTATGCACCTTAACCGAACCGTATTGCATTCCACCCTACAGTAATTTTATTTTTACTACTCAATTCAATTATTCTCTAAGTCGCTACTCAATAATTTCGTCATATTAATTGGTGTCGTCTGCCTGCAATTCTTTCATCTCCACCAACACATCCGCCAAAGTTTTTTCATCTAGCCATTGATGGCGTTATTTAGTGTCATCTCCTTTACCAGGACTGAAATATTGAATAAACCGAATAGTATCGGCAACTCCCAGAGAATTGATTAAGGCATCGTAGCCCTGTTTGATAATTTCATTTTGGGTTTTGATCATTGTTTTCCTCGGCTTGTATTACTTCTGCTAGCCATTGAACAGGGTTATTAATCAATACATTAATTAATTGAGAGTTTTTTTGGGCTTTTTTGAAGACTCTATCATCTGTAATCTGCGCTTATATATGTAAACAGAAAAACAAATAGTTTGATTGCGAAACTCAGTCAAAACAGTAGTTATTGTTACACCCATTCATCAAAAGCGCGGATAACATTAGAAAAATCTCCCCTAGAAGCAAGGTGAGGCAAAGCTGTTTATCTTTGTGTCCTACTAGCAGCTTTCTCAGGGTATGACTTGTTAAGTAATTATCCTGTAGTGGATAAAACCTAATTACACTTTGTCTAAAGTATTAGGCAAAAAATTACTCCACAAGGTCAGAAATTACTTGACAAACGCCTGCTATTATGCATCTTTAACTAAAAGCAAAGGAGTTTGCAATGCATCGACAAATGTGCTGGTTATCTAAGTCTGGTGGCGACGGAGAGAAAATTTTGTATTTGCAGACAGAACCCAATCAGCCTTGGCGTCCCTACACAGCTTTTGGACATTTTGCAGTCCCAGATTATAAAATACAAGGTGGTTCTAAAGGTTGGGCAACTTATCAAAAACTTCTCAAAGCGGGCTGGACACTAGTACCTAGCACACGGGCAAACGAGTTTGGCAGCAGCAGCTACGCAGAGTCAACAATTCAAAATCAATAGCCATTGGTCATTTGTCATTAGGAGTTATTATTTTCTCGTTGTCCCCCTTGTCTCCCTTGTCTTCCTCACCACCCTTTGGGGGAACCTTCACCGCGAGGATCAGCAGCCCCTTCTAAAGTTCCATCGGCTGTAACTGCGATCGCATTACCATTACCCCAAGGGGCAGTTTCCTTTATTTTATGCCCTCGACGGCGTAAGTCTTGCATAGTCAGAGCATCCAAGCCCCAAGATTCGACGCGCAACTCATCTGGAAGCCATTGATGATGTATGCGTGGCACAGAAATAGCTGCACCAACATCCATGTTGTATTCCAGCACATTCAGAATCACTTGCAAAACCTGGGTGATGATGGTGCTACCACCAGGCGCACCTGCTGCCATGCGGAAATGACCATTTTCTGTAACAATTGTGGGAGTCATGCTGGATAAGGGAGTTTTGCGGGGCGCAATGCTGTTGGCATCATTACCAACTAAACCAAAAGCATTAGGCACTCCTGGCGCAGAAGCAAAATCATCCATCTCATTGTTGAGGACAATCCCAGTTCCCGGTGTCACCACACCAGCACCAAAAATGAGGTTAATCGTGAAAGTCAGACTCACGGCGTTGCGTTCTTCATCCACAACAGTAAGATGGCTGGTTTCAGGAGATTCATGCCGAGTCGCGTGCAGCTTGAGAGATTGATCAGATAACGGGATGATATTTTCTCTCAAACTCTGATTATTAGCTTGACTAAAACGTTGTAGTGTCTCTTTGTCTACTGGCTTGACTTCAGTCGAGGGTCTAGCCACTTGCATATTAATTTCTTGACGGCGTTTTTTGGCGTAAGCTGGACTGAGCAGTTCTTGTACAGGGACTTTGACAAAATCAGGATCGCCTAAATATTGTGAGCGATCGGCGTAAGCAATCTTCATTGCTTCTACCATTAAATGTATTGCATCGGGATGATGCCATCCTAAAGATTTTAAATCAGTGTCACCCATAATATTTAAAATCTGCAATAGGTGAACGCCTCCCGATGATGGTGGTGGCATTGAGCAAATTTTAGCTTTGCGAAAGTTTCCACAAACGGGAGTGCGCCAGATTGGTTTATAGGCTTTGAGGTCTTCTAGAGTAATTAAACCACCATTTTTTACCATATCAGAAGCGATCGCCCGAGCAATACTTCCGGTGTAAAAACTTTGGGGATTTTGGGCAATTGCTGTTAAAGTGCTTGCTAAATCACGCTGCACCAACTTGTCCCCTGGTTGATAAAATTCGCCATTGTGAGTGAAAATTTCTCGCCCGGCGGGATTGTTGAGAATTGCTTGCTTGGAGGATTGGTTTGTTTGCAGAGAACGCCAAATTGGCGCATCGCCAATCACAAAGCCATATGCAGCGAGTGCGATCGCAGGTTTCATCACCTCTTGCCAAGAGAGTTTACCATAGCGACGATGCACTTCATAAAGTCCCGCCACTATTCCTGGTGTCCCTACTGCCAAATAACCATTAATACTTGCATTTGGGCGCACCTTTCCTTTTGCGTCCAGATACATATTTCTTGTGGCTTTTAGGGGTGCGCGTTCGCGGAAATCTAACGCTTTCATCTCGCCAGTTTTCTCAGAGTGCATCAGCAAAAATCCGCCGCCACCGATTCCCGCCGAAAAAGGCTCAAGTACAGAGATTGCAAAGGTTGTAGCTACGGCTGCATCCACTGCATTACCACCTTTGCGTAACATCAAAATTCCCGCTTCACTTGCTAGGGGATGGGCTGAAACCACCATTCCCTTTTTGCTGCGTAGGGGTAAAGTTAAGGCGGCTGATGCGACTTGGCTGTAAAGTAAGACGGTGAAAGAAAAGATGGCGATGGCAACCCGTTTTGATTTAGCAACAGTAAGCATTTTTATGCCATTTTGTTTGATATTTCTTAGCCTACCGTTAAGGTGTGCATTTTATACACATTTTTCTCAAATAAATAGCTGAAATAAAGGAAACTGTAGACATTAAGAGGGAACAGGGAACGGGCAACAGGCAACAGTTCGATACCCCATAATTAAAATTAGGGGATTTGAATAATGACGCATTGAAACATCGTAGCTTACGCCATCTCGGTTCAAATATTTTTATCTCTTTTCATAAATAAATTTATTGGCTCTTAAACCCTATATTCGGGGTTAATTCTTTTTTCTGTTCCCTGTTCCCTGTTCCCGCCCCGTTGGCGCAGCCTCTCTAAGAGTTGGGGCTTGGTAAAGGAGATATTAACAGAAGTTGAATTATAATAATCTTCTTATACCATTTCACTTTAATAATGATACAAATACGTTGGTAGGGGCACAGCAATGCTGTGCCCCTACAAGAAACTATTCGACAATTAGTGAAACAGCCGAATATGGATACCGTAATTACCCCAGAAAGAATTGAGTTGCCACCTGGCGCAGTGTTGAAACTTTTAGGAGACTGGCAAGACTATCAAGTATTGAGTCAGCAACTAGGCGATCGCTCCTCGCCTCGCATTAAATATCGAAGAGGGGAAATTTTACTGATGGCACCGCTACCAGAGCACGGAAGAGATGCGAGTTTGTTGGCAGATATTGCTAAGGTTTTGCTAGATCATTTAGAGCAAAGATACGATTCATTTACGCCCATCACCATGAGCTTACCAAAAGTTAGTGGTATTGAACCAGACTATTGCTTTTACATTGAAAATTGGAGAGCAGTAGTAGGCAAAAAAAGAATTGATTGGGAGTCAGATCCACCACCAGATTTAGCAATTGAAATAGATGTGACAAGCTACACCGACATTAATGATTTCTTGCCTTATCGAGTGCCAGAAGTCTGGATATTAAAGAGTAATCGGTTATTGATTTATAGATTGCAGGCAGAAAGTTATGTGCTTACAGAAAGCAGCTACTTTCCTAACGTCAGAGAAATTGTGCAGCAATGTCTCCAAATGGCCAATGAGCAAACAACAAGTGAAGTCATTAGGTGGTTAAAGAACTTTTTGCGTGGACAACAGTAAACAGGAAAAGCGATCGCTCGTTTGTATGCAATATACTCACTCTGACCTCTCTCCAAACCTCTCTCCTAAAAGGAGAGAGGCTTTGAATCTTACTCCCCTTCCCTTGTAGGGAAGGGGCTGGGGGTTAGGTCT
>NZ_JABXKM010000090.1:0-6205 GCF_017115025.1 Nostoc sp. NOS(2021)
TGTATATAGGTTTTATCATCAGTTAATGTCCTAACCTTCTTGTCCGTTGCTATATCTCAAAGATTGATGAACTAGTACCGCAAGGCGGAATTCAAAATTCAAAATTCTTGCATTCAAAATTCAAACAGGTATACAGCGTAAGCGTTTCATTGATTTGGAATGGGTAGTTTATTTACGCCGCGTTGTACTAGGCTAAAACCCTCTTCCCTCGTGCCTGATCGCAACTACAAACATTTACGGCAGCCCGACTTGAAAGTGCTGAGTCACCGAAGTTCTTTTTAGAGAAACTTCATCAAATCCTCGCACAAAGCGCTCTCCATTCCCATATCACTCTGGAAATTAACAGAACTTACCACGACGATTGCGTAAAAATATCTGTTTTTTTGTAAACATAATAACTAGATTCAGAGTATTTGCTGATATCAGGTGTCCTTTATGAAGGTTACTTTCAATACATAAGTCCACAAGGCTCAGTTACACCGCTTACAACAGGTTCGACTAAGTTGTTACATTAGTTCCCTTAAGTTAAGGGGTCAACCTACTAAAGTTTCAACCAATTTAACTTTTACCACTGTCACTTTAAGTCCCCAGTTATTAGCTAGGGGTGGATTTTACCATGCCGATTTGGCAACCTTCTGACCTCAGACAAAGGATAAAGTTCAGAGGAATTACCATGCCAAATATAATCACCGTATCGAATATAGCAGATAGGAAAGCTAACTCACAAAGAGCATCGATGTCTACGACGGGCTACGCCTACGCGGTTGCTACAGATGAAGATACGATTCAATTCGACTCCATCCATCCGTAGTTTTTCAGGACAAACCCGGAGGCGAAGCGTCCACACGCTAATCGTCCGATCACCCTCAACAAAACCCTGACGATTAACGGTATTGATATCCCTGGTTTAACCATCAACGGTTGACGGGAGAAAAATTTTTCAGCTTAACAATAACGTTTCTACAAACCGATGCGATTTCAAGTCGCGTTCGGACAACTGTGACTGTCCTGAAAAGTCCAGACAAATGACCCTTTCAAATAACTACTTAGCAACTGAATAAAGTTGCTGAGAGTGTACTACTAATTGCCCTTACACACATTCGGAGTAAATCTATGGCTGGCAAAACATACTACGTTTCTGGAACAGGCAATGATAACAATAATGGCTTAATAGAAGGAAGTGCGTTTCGCAGTTTGGGCAGAGCCGTGTATCAGATGCAAACAGGTGACACGCTCTACGTCATGAATGGAACTTATGACAAAGGCGCTACGCTTTTTAACTTTAATGGTTCAGCAAATAACTGGACAACAATCAAAGCTTATCCAGGGGCTACGCCTATAATCAAAACAACGGGAAGTGGCATTAATATATTTAGTTCATCCTACGTGCGGATTGAAGGACTTGATATAGAAGGTAATCGGAAAAATATCACTCTACAATATGCCTTACAACAGAAGGATAATCTCAACAACCCCTTAACCAATTCCAGTGGAATTAGTGTAAAAGCCTGGACAAATAGCCAAGGAGTGGGTGGTAGTAACCCTGATCACATTGTCATCTCTGGTAACACAGTTAATAACTTTCCAGGTGGTGGCATTGCATTCAGTGATTCAGACTACATCACAGTTGAGAAAAATATTGTGTCTGGAAACGGTTGGTATTCGCCTTATGGTGCTCAGGGTATCACTACACTTTTTGCTGTTAATTCTGATCATAATACTACTGATTACAAAATAATTTATCGAGACAACGTTGTTTTTGATAATCAAAGTTTGGTTCCCTGGAAACAAGCTGGCAAGATTACTGAAGGGCATGGACTAATGCTTGATACTACTAATCAGAGTAGAGATGGAACACCTTACTTAGGTAAAACCTTAATTGCTAATAACATAGTCTACAACAATGGCAACTCTGGTATTGATACTTTCAAAGCTAAAAATGTCGATATTGTCAACAATACAGTTTACCAAAATAGCCTTAATGTCGCTAACACCGGCGAGATTAAAGTCAATTACTCAGAGAATGTTAGAGTCGATAACAATATCCTGTATGCCAGCGACAATCAAGTGGCTAATGTTCTTAACTATTCTACAAATGTCAACTTTGACCACAACCTTGTTTATAACTCTTCTCAATTCAAAGCTTCAGATAATCTAAATGCCACAGGATTGCAGAATATTTTGGGTAAAGATCCTCAATTTGTTGATGCGGCCAAAGGGAATTTTGCACTCAAACCTGGAAGTGCTGCGATCGATGCTGGTTCCAGTCTTTTCAATGGCATCAGTACGAACATTCCCCAGGATGGCGATGGTAATGGTACCGCAGTGATTGATATTGGTGCATACGAAGCCCCCCGCATCAGCGTTACCGCTCCCAATGACTTGAACAATAACATTGCCGGTTTTGACAACTCCAAGGATGTCATTAATGGTCAAGGGGGTAATGACACCATCAATGGTTACGGTGGTGACGACCAACTACGAGGAGGTACTGGCAATGATCTTCTCATTGGTGGAAAAGGCAATGATCTTCTCGTCGGTGGTATGGGTGCTGACTCTTTCCTCTACAACACGAATGCTGGCTTTACTAGCGCTGCTGTGGGTATTGATACGATCGCTGACTTCAATCACTCTCAAGGTGACAAAATTGTTCTGGATAAGACCACCTTTAGTGCCATTACTTCTGCTGTGGGAACGGGTTTTAGTAAGTCCAGTAATTTTAAAATCACCAGTTTAGGGGCGGTTAGCAATGCTGTAATTGTCTACAACCCGATGACTGGGCAGTTACTATACAATCAAAATGGTAGCGCTGCTGGTTTCGGCAGTGGTGGTCAATTTGCACAACTTACCGGTGCGCCCACTCTTACTGCTTCCGACTTCATCGTTCAAGCATAGTTCGGTCGGGTCACACAATTTGGGATTTTAGATTTTAGATTGAAAAGAGCAATCAAGTCACTGGCTCTGTCATTTAATTTTAGATTTTGCGGAAAGTCTGAGCGTCGGAAGCCTCAGATCGCGGAACTTTCCAAGACGGATTTTAGATTTGTTTCACGAGCTTGCTTCTCGCAGAGCGAGTATAAATTCGCTTGCTCGTAACCCTTTTTAAATTTTAGGTTTTGAATCTTCAATTCCATTATCCAAAATTTAAAATCTCAAATTTTATCAACTGAGTGGAAGTGTAATTCAAACATGAATCGACTTTCAAGGCGGTTTCCAATTAAATAGATCACACAGATAGGGGCGCAATATATTTGTGCCCCTACAATTTTGCAATTTAATGGCAAAGTTTTTAGTTTTTACGAATTATACAGACTGCGATATTCTCAAGGATTAACAAATTTAGCATTACTCCCAACGCCAAGCCATTGCTCCTTCACCTCACCTAGTAACACCACCACAGTAGTCAAATAACAGCCATTCCAAAAAACATCTTTCCAATCAAAACGTTGCCGATGAATAATAGACAGTAAATCAGCTTGAATTCCTGCACCGCCACCGCTATCTGAACCAGTAATGGTTAAAGAACAGGTATTCTGGAGTTTATTTCAGTGTTTATATTATGAAGATTAAGTAAGGAAGAGCGCAATCAAACCAAACTATCTCAAAAATTGATGAACTAGGCTAAAACCGAATGGCACTAAGTTAAGATACAGCCCTTGCGCTGACTGGTTCCCAGCCTCTAGGCTGGGAACCCATTCTGGGAGGCTCCGCCTCCAGTGGCTTGACGAGAGGCAGAGCCTCTTTTGAATACATTCCCAGTCTTAAGACTGGGAACGAGGCGACACAAGCCTTTGGGCTTTTCTTAGTGCCATTCGGCTAAAACCCTCTTCTCTTGTGCCGGGATCGCAACGACAAACTGACTTAGCCGTAGCAGGGCGTTTAGCCCGCGTACTTAGTGAAAAATACTCAATTACTGATTGTGGGGTGGGT
Source organism: Nostoc sp. NOS(2021) (assembly GCF_017115025.1). Taxonomy (GTDB): domain Bacteria; phylum Cyanobacteriota; class Cyanobacteriia; order Cyanobacteriales; family Nostocaceae; genus Nostoc. The sequence continues at coordinate 3,931 of NZ_JABXKM010000090.1, forward strand.
GAGAAGCTATTTGTGTCAAGTTAAGGTCGATGCCCAGATGTCAAGCAACCTTGAGGCGTTGCGCCGGTGTCGGTGTCGCTGACGCACTGCCTTAACCAGTCCCATAGAACGTTGATGCTCGACCAACCAAGGAATGAGTTGTAGTTGTGGGTTTTGCGGTTGTCTCTGTCAATGCGTAAGTCCTAGCTTCTTTAAAAATGTTTAGAGAAACTTCATCAAATCCTCGCACAAAGCGCTCTTCATTCCCATATCACTCTAAAAATTAACAGGACACTTCCATAATTTTTTCGCTTTTGTTGTAAAAAAAAGAACTATATTAAGAGTATTTACTGATGGAAGCATCATTTGTAAAGGTTAGTTTTAATACATGAGTTCACAAGGCTCAGTTACACCGCTTACAACAGGTTCGACTAAGTTGTTACATTAGTTCCCTTAAGTTAAGGGGTCAACCTACTAAAGTTTCAACCAATTTAACTTTTACCACTGTCACTTTAAGTCCCCAGTTATTATCCAGGGGTGGATTTTACCATGTCGATTTGGCAACCTCCTGACCTCAGACAACAGATAAAGTTCAGAGGAATTCCTATGCCAAATATGATCACCGTATCGAATATAGCAGATAAGAAAGCTGGCTCATAAAGAGTAGCGATTGCAGCTGCTACAGATGAAGATACGATTCAATTCGACTCCATCGAGCCGTAGTTTTTCTGGACAAGCTCGCAAGGAAGCGTCTATGTGCTAATCGTCCGATCGTCCTCAACAAAACCCTGACGATTAACAGTATCGATACCCCTGGTTTAACCATCAACGGTTGACAGGAGAAAATTTTTCAGCTTAACAACAACATTTCTACAACCGATGCGATTTCAAGTCGCGTTCGGACAACTGTGACTGTCCTGAAAAGTCCAGACAAATGACCCTTTCAAATAACTTACCAATTACCTTTATACACATTCGGAGTAAATCTATGGCTGGCAAAACATACTACGTTTCTGGAACAGGCAATGATAACAATAATGGCTTAATAGAAGGAAGTGCGTTTCGCAGTTTGGGCAGAGCCGTGTATCAGATGCAAACAGGTGACACGCTCTACGTCATGAATGGAACTTATGACAAAGGCGCTACGCTTTTTAACTTTAATGGTTCAGCAGATAACTGGACAACAATCAAAGCTTATCCAGGGGCTACACCTATAATCAAAACAACGGGAAGTGGCATTAATATATTTAGTTCATCCTATGTACGGATTGAAGGACTTGATCTAGAAGGCAATCGGGAAAATATCACTCTACAATATGCCTTACAACAGAAGGATAATCTCAACAACCCTTTAACCAATTCCAGTGGAATTAGTATAAAAGCCTGGACAAATAGCCAAGGAGTGGGCGGTAGTAATCCTCACCACATTGTCATCTCTGGTAACACAGTTAGTAACTTTCCAGGTGGTGGTATTGAATCAAGTAATTCAGACTACATCACAGTTGAGAAAAATGTTGTGTCTGGAAACGCTTGGTATACCCCTTATGGTGCTCAGGGTATCACTACACTTAATGCTTTTAATTCTGATAACAATACTACTGATTACAAAATAATTTATCGAGACAATATTGTTTTTGATAATCAAAGTTTAGTTCCCTGGCAACAAGCTGGTCAGATTACTGAAGGGCATGGGCTAATGCTTGATACTACTAATCAGAGTAAAGATGGGACACCTTATCTTGGCAAAGCTTTAATTGCCAATAACATAGTCTATAACAATGGTAACTCTGGTATTGACGCCTTCAAAGCTAACAATGTCGATATTATCAACAATACAGTTTACCAAAATAGCCTCAATGTCGCTAACACCGGGGAGATTAAAGTCAATTACTCAGGCAATGTTAGAGTCGAGAACAATATCATGTATGCCAGCGACAATCAAGTGGCTAATGTTCTTAACTATTCTACAAATGTCAACTTTAACCACAACCTTGTTTATAACTCGGATCAATTCCAAGCTTCAGATAATCTAAATGCCACAGGATTGCAGAATATTTTTGATCAAGATCCCCAATTTGTTGATGCGGCGGGAGGGAATTTTGCGCTCAAAACTGGAAGTGCTGCGATTGATGCTGGTTCCAATGCCTTCAATAGCATCACTAAGAAGATTCCTCAGGATGGCGATGGTAATGGCACCGCAGTGATTGATATTGGTGCATACGAAGCCCCTGGCATTACCGTCCCGGAAATTCAAGTTCTCAATGGCACCGTTGACATTGCAGATGGCAGTACTACT
>NZ_JABXKM010000090.1:6305-23908 GCF_017115025.1 Nostoc sp. NOS(2021)
CCCGGAAATTCAAGTTCTCAATGGCACCGTTGACATTGCAGATGGCAGTACTACTGCAATTAACTTTGGCGATGCCACTGTTGGTAACAGCCTGACCAAAACCTTTACAATTCGGAACACCGGTACAGCTGCACTCAATCTGAGTAATCTGAAACTTCCCGACGGATTTAGTTTGGTCGGTACTCTTCCGACGAGCGTCGCTGCTAATGCTTCTAACACTATATCGGTGGCACTCAACGCCACTACACCCGGTAGCTATGGTGGCAGCTTCAGTTTAAACAACAACGATAGTAATGAAAGCCCCTTTGACTTTGCAATTAGTGGCACAGTTAAACCCGTTTTGTCCCCGGAAATTCAAGTTCTCAATGGCACCGTTGACATTGCAGATGGCAGTACTACTGCAATTAACTTTGGCGATGCCACTGTTGGTAACAGCCTGACCAAAACCTTTACAATTCGGAACACCGGTACAGCTGCACTCAATCTGAGTAATCTGAAACTTCCCGACGGATTTAGTTTGGTCGGTACTCTTCCGACGAGCGTCGCTGCTAATGCTTCTAACACTATATCGGTGGCACTCAACGCCACTACACCCGGTAGCTATGGTGGCAGCTTCAGTTTAAACAACAACGATAGTAATGAAAGCCCCTTTGACTTTGCAATTAGTGGCACAGTTAAACCCAAAATTCAAATTATCAATGGCACAGCCGGCAATGACACCTTTATTGCCCAAGGAGGCAATACCAATTACATCATCACGGACTTTGGCGGTGTAGGTACTAGCTCAAACCCTTCGGCTGCGGTGATTGCCAAAATAGACACCTTGCAATTTATTGGGGCTGGCTTGACTGCGAGAAATCTGCAATTAACTCAAAATGGCAACGATTTAGAAGTCACCTTTCAAGATGTGGCTAATACCAAAGTCACTCTGCAAAACTTTAACTTAGAAAACCTAGAGAACTTAGCCGCATCGACAACAAGACCTGCCATCGGTAATATCCTATTTGACGGAGAAGCCAGTGTTACCAAAAGCTTTGATGTGATTAAGGCCAACTCCACTCCAACGTATATTTCCACCGCAAACAGTGTCACCTTCCTCAATGACTTGAACAATAACATCAGCGGTTTTTACACTTCCAACGATGTGATTAATGGTCAAGGAGGTAATGACACCATCAATGGCAGCGGTGGTGACGACCTGCTGCGGGGTGGTGCTGGCAATGATCTTCTCATTGGTGGACAAGGCAATGATACTCTTGTGGGTGGTATGGGTGCTGACTCTTTCCTCTACAGCTGCAATGGTGCCTTTACTAGCGCTGCTGTCGGTATTGATACGATCGCTGACTTCAATCACTCTCAAGGTGACAAGATTATTCTGGATAAGTCCACCTTTAGTGCCATTACTTCTGTTGGGGGAACGGGTTTTAGTAACGCCAGTGATTTTCAAATCACCACTTTAGGGGCAGCTAGCAATGCTGTAATTGTCTACAACCCGATGACTGGGCAGTTACTATATAATCAAAATGGTAATGCTCCTGGTTTCGGCAGTGGTGCTCAATTTGCACAACTTACTGGTGCGCCCACTCTTACTGCTTCCGACTTCATCGTTCAAGCATAGTTCGGTCGGGTCAACTGAGTCCAAGTGTAATCCAAACATGAATTGACTTTCAAGGCGGTTTTCAATTAAATAGATCACACAGATAGGGGCGCAATATATTATATTTGCGCCCCTACTTTTTCACCAAAAATAGCCGTATTATCGGGAACTTGTAGTTTCAGTTTAACTACTGCTGTGGTTGCGATCGCAAGTCTTGTAATACCCCCTGCAAAAACTTACCCCATTCTGCTGCCAAAGGGATTTCTGTAAACGGAACCCGCACTGAGTTAGTAGATTCGGAAAATAGAAATTCTAACTCTATAGAACGACCTTTCTCCGGTATAATCTCTAAATCTACTTGTTTGTCATCTATCAAAAGATAAATTTGTTTAACATCAAGCAAAGAGAATGTTTCTAGTTGAATAGGCCCTTTAGGCGTGGGTTTTCCCCAAGTTAGATTGTTGCCTTTTTGACCTAATACAGCATAAATATCATACTTAGCCCGTTCAAATTGCTCTGCCCAAGCGCGATAGGCTTCAACTTTTTGATATTCCTTCGAGCCTTGCCAAGCCAACCAGAAAAACATTACTAATAGGGGCAACCACAAAAGACCACGTTCCATCGTTTAAAAAAGTCCTGAGTGAAACTTGTAACTAAAAGTGCAAAATCCACCAATAAAGGATGCAGATAAGTTATGGTAGTGAGCAATCTGGCAAAAAGCGGTGATGAGTTAATATGAGAAAGCTTATATTATTGTGCTTGTTTGTCATTGGGCTGGGATCTGCCATGTTTGGTTTCCTGAATTTCCAGGGACTGGCAGCTAAAGGAGAGTTTGAGACGATTTTGCTTGATTTTCGGGAAGATATTCCATCAATTGTGGTGGAACAGGATCTGCAAGCGATCGCCAAACAATACAACCTTACACCCCAATTAGACAACAAGTTTTCCAAAAAAGATAATGTGTATATAGTCAAAGGCGATCGCCAGCGACTCCAAGAACTGAAAAAATCTCAGTTTGCCCAAGCTACAGAATTCATTGAACCAAATTATATCTACAGGAATATTCCACAACCCGGTAAAGCAGCAAGGCTTGGAGAATTTTTAAGACCCCAAGAAGATGATCAAGCAAGTCCTTCATTAACTGGCCCCAATGACCAATATTACAGCAAGCAGTGGAACTTGCACCAAATCGGCATTGAAGGCGCATGGAGTCAAACCAAAGGCAGTGGTATCACAGTTGCGGTAATTGACACCGGGATTACCAAGGTGCGGGACTTGTATGAGACAAAATTCGTCAAAGGCTATGATTTTGTTAACGATCGAGAAGAAGCCACAGACGATAACGGCCACGGTACCCATGTTGCCGGAACCATTGCCCAAGCCACAAATAACAAATATGGTGTGGCTGGAATTGCCTATGAAGCCAGTCTGATGCCTCTGAAGGTACTAAGTTCCTATGGTGGCGGTACTGTTGCCGATATTGCCGAAGCGATTAAATTTGCTGCTGATAAAGGCGCAGATGTGATTAATATGAGCTTAGGCGGTGGTGGCGAAAGCAAATTGATGAAAGAAGCGATCGAGTATGCCCATAGAAAAGGTGTAGTTATTATTGCCGCCGCCGGGAATGAAAACACTAATGGGGCAAGCTATCCAGCCCGCTATCCCTACGTCATCGGCGTTTCGGCAATTGGTCCAGATGGCGAAAGAGCGCCTTATTCTAACTTTGGTGCAGGGGTAGATATCTCTGCTCCTGGTGGTAGTGAAGCTGGTAAGATTCTCCAAGAAACTATCGACGAAAAAGGCGAAGGCGTATTTCTGGGCTTCCAGGGTACAAGCATGGCTTCTCCCCACGTTGCTGGTGTTGCGGCATTAATCAAAGCTGCTGGCATCAAAGAACCAGATGAAGTTTTAAAAGTCCTGAAGCAGTCAGCACGAGTTATCCAGGATGATGGTTTGAACTATTATGGCGCTGGACACCTGAATGCAGAAGCAGCAGTAAAACTAGCCTTTGCGGGGCAAATCAGTTTCACAGATTTCTTCCGGTGGTTACGGGATAACGGCTATCTTAACCCCGGATTTTGGATTGATGGTGGTGCGATCGCACTATTACCCAAGGTTTTAATGATAGTTGGTTCCTATCTGCTAGCTTGGTTTTTACGGGTTTACTTCCCCTTCACTTGGAGTTGGTCTTTATCTAGCGGCTTAATTGCTGGCAGTTCTGGGTTATTCTTCCTCAAGGGAATCTATATTTTTGATCTTCCCCAATGGCCTTTCCGGGTTTTGGGCAGTTCAATTCCCGAACTGGGCAGTAGCCTCCAGGGAACTGATGCGTTAAATCCCCTGTTTGCTAGCGTACTGATTCCCATTGTCTTAATGGCATTGCTGCTGGGAAATCCTAGTTGGAAATGGTTTGCAATTGGTTCAACTTTAGGTGTAGCAGCGTGCTTGACAGTAAGTGCGTTTTTCAACCCGACAGTTTGGGGTTTGGGAAGTGATTACTTAGCACGCCTATTCCTGATCGCCAATGCCCTAATCTGTTATGGCCTTGCTCGTTTAGCATTGAAAAACGAAGAAAAAATAGCGTAAATAGGGAGTGGGGAGTGGGGAGTGGGGCATGAATTTTTATAACTCCTAACTCCAAACTCCTGTACAGACGCGATTAATCGCATCGGTGATAGGTTAAGATAAAGTGCCTTTTGTCAACCAGTCTGATAGTAAAACATTGAATGAAGTGGTTAACTGTTTAACAGAACATATCTCAATTAAGGCTCAAGATTCAGAGCCACCTAAAGAATCAATCTTGCCACTCCGTCGCGGGGGTTCTAAGAGTTGTAGTTAGTGGTGTGCGTGGGGTTTTTATTCCGAAGTACTCCTGGACACTTAAGCAATAACATGGCTTCCTGATAGTGGTGATGACCTATCTAACAAAGTCTCCCAGTTAAAATTATCTTTATTCAAAACTGTGACATCACCGTGGAAAGGTTGAAGATATGCTTGTGCATCGCCCAAAAAAGCCGTCTTCTTGCCTTTCTCGATAATGCCAACCCCTGGACCTATGTAGGTTATAAAGACATCACGTATAGTTGTCTTTAGAGTACCCTTCTGTTGAATGTTACCCAGTCTCACCAGAGCATACTGGATCTGGTCGTCTTCTAAATGGGGACTGAGTTCTTCCACATCTCCCTCCCCTCCAGCAGTAAAATGCACGGTGGATGGTCCGACGTAATTGAGCAAGAGCCATCCTGATGTATTATTATTAACATTGAACAAAGCTGCTTGAGCTTCTCGAAGTTCTGCTTCGTTGTCGAGTCTTAACGGCATAAAATGTCCTTCTGATTATTTTTTTCTAAAAGAGAACATATATATCTTATGTTATGCACCTGACGGAATACACTAAGAGCAGGTAAATAAATGTAACAACATAATTGAAGATATACTTAAATAATAATATGAACTAAAAAGAACAAAGAAATAGGGAAATTACAGAGATACAAGGGAGCGATCGCTTATTCTACTCAGAAGGTGATGATATTCTCGTCAGATTCATCTTCCCTGATGCTATTTTTCCTCGCTTGAATGAGGAGCGATCGCTATTTTATTAACTCAGATTTTTGCTAAACTTACTTCTTTAGGACGCATTCATCCCATTTCTACAGGCGTTGAACCCTCGTAAATTCGCAGAGGTATTGTCCCAACAGACGCGATTAATCGTGCCTCTCCTAACTCCTAACTCCCCCACTCAGCACTCAACACTCAGAACTGTTATGAGCATTACACTTACAGGTAGAATCGAACGCCGTGATATTGGCACAGGCGCATGGGCGTTAGTCACAGAAGAGGGCGTTACTTACGAAATCCTCAGAGGGGCTGACAAAGACTTACTCAAAGCTGGACAAAAAGCAAAAGTTAAAGGACAGGTGCGTGAGGATGTCATGACAACTGCCATGATTGGCCCTGTCCTGGAGGTCAAATCTTTTGACGTAATTAGTTCTGATTAGTTGTGGAATTCAGAACCTCTTGAAGACGGCTTCTAAACTCCCCTTTAGGATGACCTCCTTTTACTTCACCCACAATCTGAAATTCCCCTTCTGGAGAATTGCAGAGAATGTAAGTAGGCCATCCCATTTCTGATTTATCAGGATAGTGACTTAATAAAATCTTGCGATACTTGCGGTAAGCAGCCGTATCCTGCATTTTTACATCGATAAATTCTAAACCCAGTTCTTCTACCACCTTTTTGTCATAAAAAGACATTTTGTGGCAAATGCCGCACTCTTCTGAAGAGAACTTAATTACAGCTAAACTCATGGGCTGGCGACTCTTTGATTCTAGGCAAAGTTTTTTAGCATATTACCATATAGCTGGTCATTAGTCTCAACTTCAGGCTGAAACCAAGATCCAGCATCTTTTCCTCCTTCCCTGCTTCTAGCAGAGAAGGCAATTTTTTGGGAGGCAGAGCCTCCAGTACCGCATTCCCAGGCTGAACCTAGTAACGAGAAATATGATGTAGTCGGCGAGGAAGCTCTGATCTGAGGTTGACAGCAGGATTGCTGGCAGACAAAAAGTTAAAGGTCAAAATATAGAAAAAAAATTAAGAATGTGATTAAATATCATAGCAATCATTTTGAAGTGGCATCTCTAGATCACAATAAAAAGAAAGCGATTCAGGGATTGAGTGAGCAGGTTATGCTCTATCCTGGCAACAGGAGGATACTCAAGGTCTACCAGCAGTAGCAACAAGGGTAGTGGTGCACTCCAGCTATGTGGGCAGGAAATGCTAGGGCGATGTCTAACGACAAGCTGCTACGCGTCTACGCATAAAAAAACCCCCAGTGAGCGTTAGCCAACCAGGGGAGTTAGTTATCAGGGTGCATCTACCAATTAAATGTTCTTAGGTTGAACACCATACTCCGGATAAATTTGTACAAAGGTCAGTTATTTTTTTTAATAAAAAAACCCTAGTTGATGGTAACCTACTAGGGGAGTGAGTTATCAGGGTGCATCTACCAGTAATCTTTTCTAGGGGCAGCCAGCATCTTGCGGAGAAAATGGTCAAAATTAGGGTTGATGCCCATATCTGCGACGGGCTACGCCGAAGCAACTAGAAAAAACCCCCAGTGAGTGTTAGCCAACCAGGAGAGTGAGTTATCAGGGTGCATCTACCAATAATCTTTTCTAAAGTAAATGGGTAGCTACCGGATAAATTAGCAGAGGTTGAAGTTGTTATTGTTTATCAGAGAAAAACCTCAGAGGGGTTAGTTATCAGGACAGACCTACCAATCAAATGACCAGTGCGCTGCCTTAAAAAATGGGTGTATCAGGGTAGGAACGACTGAAAGGGTTTCCCGACTTGTCCCCCGACTCTTAAAGCTTGCTAGCAATAGCTTCTTTGAACAAGAGAAGCTATTGGCGTAGGCTTATTCAAATATAGGTTTCAGGTTTTTAGTGCGTGAGTTTTGTACTTATTGAATAATAAAAAAACCCCCAGTGGGCGTTAGCCAACCAGGGGAGCTAGTTATCAGGGTGCATCTACCAATTAAATGTTCTAGGTTTAACCACCATGCTCCGGATAAATTTATTGGAAAATTGATTGTTGTCGTGTGTCAAAAAAAACAAGAGTGGATATTAACTGAATTAGGGGAGTTAAAGATCAAGGTACATCCATCTATTAATCAAGTATTCTAGGGTTAAGCACTATTTTCTGCTAGAGAATATCTGCGTCAGAAGTTGCTGTTGTTTGCCAAAATTCAAAAAAACCCCCAGTGGGTGTTAGCCAACTAGGGGAGTTGAAGATCAAGGTGCATCTACCAATTAAGTGTTCTAGACCCAAGTAATCCGATCCGGATAAAGTTGTAAAGGCAGAAAAAGCAAAACAACTAGAATCAGAAACATTCAGGGGTGGGATGCATCTAAGTTATCAGAGGGAGCGAAAAATCGACTTGAAACTTTCGCGTTTCAAACCAGATTTAGGAGGCGGACAGGAGAAGTTGTGACCCAGGAATTCCACATTTCCGTAACCCCAGTAGGGCAAAATGACTACTTGGTGCGGACGGAACAAGTCGCGCCTGGGGTACCATTGGCAGAAGAATTGGTAACTTGGCCTGTAGCTGATTGGTTGATAGCTGCTGGCCATTTGATGAATGACCCGTTGAAGTCGGTGTTGCAGGGAGATACATTCGCTTCTGGCGGGCACGAAAGCGATATCGCCAGAAACTCTGTTAACTTGGTGGCGTTGGGTCAACAATTTTATAACGCCCTATTTCAAGGCACTCTTAGAGATAGTTGGATTACTGCCCAAGGTATTGCCCAAAACCACCAACAAGTACTACGCTTACGCTTAGGGCTAAAAGACACTAGATTAGCTCGTCTGCCTTGGGAAGTGATGCACGCAGGCGATCGCCCTCTGGCTACTGGGCCTTATATCGCTTTTTGTCGCTTCCAAAGTGGAATTTTGGGGGTTTCCCCTTTGCGATCCCTGCGGGGGGCTACGCCTACGCGAAATATGCCCACACCACGAGAAGAAGGTGGTGTGAAAGTATTGATGGTAATTGCTTCTCCCTCAGATCAAGTCCGTCTTGATTTACTCAAACAGGAAGCTATCAAACTGCAAGCAGAACTGCACCGTATACCACGACTTGCTGAAAGTAGCAATCGTTTCCCAGAAATTGAACTCACTGTCTTAGACCAACCAGGACGGGAAGAACTGACGCAAGCTCTAGAACAAGGCAGATACCACGTTCTACACTACTCTGGTCATAGTAACTTCGGCTCTAATGGCGGAGAAATTTATCTTGCTAGTCGCAGAACTGGCTTAACGGAAATCTTAACTGGGGACGATCTGGCAGGTTTGCTCGTCAACAATAATATCCAAATGGCAGTGTTTAACTCCTGCTTGGGGGCGTACACAGCTGCATCCGATCCCGGTGGAGATACTGGCGAACGAAACTTGGCAGAAAGTTTGGTGAAGCGCGGAATTAGAAGCGTTTTGGCTATGTCAGAACGGATTCCTGATGAAGTGGCGCTGACGCTCACACAATTGTTTTACCGCAACTTGAGTCAGGGATATCCAGTAGATTTGTGCGTAAGTCGGGTGCGCCAAGGATTAATTTCTGCCTATGGTTCTCACCAGATGTACTGGGCATTACCAATTTTATATCTCCAGCCAGAATTTGACGGTTTCTTGAGCCAGGAAACTGAGTTATCCGAAAGTGCGGAGTTGCTGAATCAGTATAGTTCGCCTTTAGGGGCAACTTCCACGATGTACTCTAGTATGGCAGATGATACTGAGATGCCTTTAGGAATGGAGGAAATGATTCCTTCTGGTTTGGCGCGTGACTCTTCTGGGTTGGACTGGCTAGGTGATGATACTTGGGGCGATCTCGTTGATGAAATGGAGTATGATGACCCAAGCTATGCAGAAGATTCTGCGATAGTTTCGGATTTGTTTCGTCAGCTAGATAACCCAAAAGCTCCAACTGAACTGGATCAACAAATTCACGAAAATAGTCTTCAGCAAAGGCAGGTTTCAGAGGAAATGGCTTCTTTGCAAAAGGAAGCAGATTTGTGGGGAGAAGCCCCAGCACCACCACCTCAAACTGCTGGCAACTTTGCAGGAAATTGGCAAAATTCTGCTGATTTTTTGCGTAGGCGTAGCCCGCCGCAGGCATCGCAATCAGCCCCACCAAGAAATCGTACCCAACGCCGCAGGCTGTGGCCGATTGTGGGCATTGTGGGAATAAGTGCGTTAGCAGCTGCGATCGGTTTAAATTGGTGGTGGCAAAATCGACACCAAGTAATTCTGCCTAACATACCAGTAATTCCCACCCAGTCTCAACCCATTCAAAAGCAGCAAAATATCGACTTACAGACAGCAGCGACTGGAATTGTCACCGCCACCGCTACGGAAAAATTGAGCCAGGGCGACTTGCAAGGTGGGTTGTTAGCTGTAGAAGAATTACTCAATCGTGGCGCACTGGCTGCGGCTGACACTGCCCTGAAACTGATTCCAAATAAACAAGCTGATCAGCCATCTGTGAACTTTTACAAGGGACGATTAGCTTGGCAATCTATCCAAACTGGAGACAATAACTATAGCGTCGATGATGCCCGCCGTTACTGGGAAACTGCTGCAAAAGCTAAACCAGAATCGCTTTTGTATAATAACGCTTTGGGGTTTGCCTACTACGCAGAAGGCAATCTAAATCGAGCGAATGATTCTTGGTTCAAGGCTTTGAATTTAGCTCTCAAAGAACAGAAGACAGGCTCAACATCCACAGTACCTGAAGATGCTTTAACTTCCTATGCTGGTTTAGCTCTTGGACTGTATAAATCTGCACTTAGTCAACCTAATGGTAAGCAGATACAATATCTGAATGAAGCGATCAAGTTGCGGCAATTGGTTCTGAAGTCTGATCCAGTAAATTTCCAGGTAGATAAATTAGCTAAAAATTGGCTGTGGACAGAGAAGGCGATTGAAGATTGGCGATCGCTCCTTCAGGAAAAGCGTCAAGAATAATTCGTAATTCCTTTGATTTATGCCTTCATTTAATTCCTTCAAATGAACCGAGGAAAGTTGGCTGAGGGTGAGTAATATGAACTTGCCACAATGCCTTGAGAGTAGACAACTGTTCCCGCAGCGTAGAGTACATAACAGTTGCAAAACCGTAGCTTTCCCAATCTGGTGTTCCCAAGCCGCTCGCTTTTACACCAAGTTGATTACAAGTATAAACAGCGCGGGGTAAATGGAATTTCTGGGTAATTAAAACTGCTTGCTTGACTCCGAAAATATCCTTGGCTCGATAGCAACTTTCATAAGTGCTGAATCCAGCATAATCTAACGTAATATTTTGAATAGGTACGCCCCGTTCTACTGCATAACTCTGCATTGCTAGAACTTCATTGTAGTCATTGCGGCTATTATCACCCGTCATCAAGAGCTTTTGGACTCGCCCCAATTTGTAAAGTTCTACAGCAGCAGAAACGCGATCGCCTAGCATCGGCGTTAGTGTACCATCTGGATAAACTCCTGCACCAAAGACGATGGCAACGCGCTGGGCTGGAATTTCTGCTGGTTTAGTATAGCGGCGATCGCTGGTAACTGCATTTACATAGAAATTCAGGGCTAGGGGACTGATGGTTGCACTTAATAGGAGTAATCGAAATACGAGTCGCCGACGTTGTAAAAACCATTGACGCGGCATAAATTTGCTTCGTTAGGATAATTCTGTTGTAGCAATAGACGTAAGTATTTGTGGCTATGTTGCAGTGGAGCGATCGCGGTTGATTAAACAGCAGTTCTCAGCGTGCCATTATTGTAAATTGTCTGTAGCCTTACCAAAGCGGAAACTGGAAACAGCTACCCCACCAAGAAACGAATCCTCATGATAAACGCGATCGCCCGGCTCTGCTTCTGCGGCACCAACAGCAACTAGGAGCGGGATCAAATGATCCTCTCTGGGATGGGCTAGGCGAGCTGACGGCGCGTTGCTCCAGTTGAGTAGTTTCAGGTTTCTTTCCTCGGACTTCGATTCGCAAACAGCATCAGTCAGCCACTCGTCAAACTCATGGGAGGGGACACTCGCCTGTGGCCCCATCTGTCTCATGTTGTGATAGCTAAGTCCACTTCCGATGATCAGCACCCCCTCGTTTCTGAGAGGAGCGAGTGCCCTACCAGCTGCCAGATGAGCTTCTGGGTCATAGTCTCTGCGAAGCGAAAGCTGAAGCACTGGGACGTTTGCTTCTGGGTAAGCTACTACCAGAGGGGCGAAGACACCATGATCAAACCCACGGGAGTTGTCGGAACGTGTCTGAAATCCCGCTTTCTCCAACAGGTCTTGGACTCGGTGGGCTATTTGCGGCGACCCTGGTGCAGAATATTTGATGTGATATGTGTGTTCCGGGAATCCAGAGTAGTCGTAGAGCATCGGAGGGGCAGCACTCGCCATCACTGTGAAGTCGCGTTCTTCCCAATGACCAGAGATGACGAGGATTGCCTTGGGGGTTATTCCGATCTCCCTCGATATTTCTTGCAAAGACGCTTCAAGTTGATCAAGTCCCGGCATCTCCTGCTTTAACCACGGCCAGGGGCCGCCCCCGTGGGAAATAAAGTAAGTTGGGAGGAGAATTTCATGGTCAGTTCTGTTTGTCGTCATGAGTACTTGTCCTTAACTTCTTGAGTTCTGAATTTCTTTTTGATTGATGAATGCGATCGCATCGCCTCGGATTCCTTCCTTGAAGACTGGAGCGCATTCTGATGCGCGATCGCCAATGACCAATGGGTTATACTTTTACCCTCCTTTAAGAATGGCTTGGACGATTTGTCCACCGGTCGGAATCTGCCAGAGATAAAGCATCAGAAGCACAACGCCAATGCTGATGTGACTGATCCGCGCCCATACTGCCCCGCGTTGCAGGAAAGGCGCAAGGCTAGCTGCCAAGGCAATTAGCACCATCATTAACATTCCAATTTTGCCATGCGTCCCGTTAAACACTGTCCCGACATTAATGTAGGTGACGGCGAAACCAAGGGCACCTCCCAACACCAATAGCCCTAACAATACCGAGCTAACTTGGTAATGTTTGAGTCCCACCTTATTACGAACCAATTCTTTGCGAGTTTCAGCATTCACGAATCTGAGGCGACCCGATTGCCAACCGAGATAAGCAGTGTACAAATACAGTCCCAGCACACCCCACATCAGAGTAGGATGCACGAATGAAATCAGTTTTGGCATAAAGTTCTCTCTTGTAAATTAGCGCTAATCCCTGAAACAGCAATGGCTTGGAAGCGCTAAAGGTGAATTTCAGTAGCAGCATAATTGCGATATACACGATTGTATTTCACCTTTATTTCTGAAACAATTAGTTAAATTGAAACTTATTGTTGCTGATATGGAAACAGTTAAAGGTGATTTAGCGGACTTGCGATCGCTGTGTGCAGTCATTGAGCATGGCGGTTTAACCCGTGCAGCTCAACTACTTGGGGAGTCTAAAGGATCAGTGAGCCGTCGCATTACTCGCTTAGAACAGCAGTTAGGGGTGAAATTGCTCAACCGTTCGTCGCGGGCTGTTTCAGCTACCCAGGAAGGGATGGCGTTCTATCGGCGGAGTGTTCAAGCTTTGGCTTTATTGGATGAAGGAGCTACAGAACTGCGGGATACGCGGCTAGAACTATCAGGGCCATTACGAGTGACGATGCCTGTGGATTTAGGGTTATCTGTATTTCCGCCCTTGATTGCTGAATTTTCAGATCAATACCCCAACATCAGTGTGGAAATTTTGCTGACTGAGACGTTACTTGATTTAACAACGCATCAAATTGATATCGCTTTTCGAGCCGCGAACACACTTTCAGACTCAACATATATCCTGCATCGATTAATCAACAACCTATCAGTGCAATTATTTGCCAGTCCTAAATATCTAAAGCAACGAGAAACTCTTGACACAGTGACGGATCTGATTGATCACCGCATACTCTTGCATCAGCGATTGTTTGGTGCTAGACCGATCAGGTTTAATCAGGGCAATAGCAGTCGTCAAGTTAATTTGAGTGCCAGCATAATGGCGAACGACTTTGCTTGTCTCAAACAAATGGCGCTCTTAGGGGCTGGTATTGCGATTCTTCCCACTCTTTTATGTGAATCAGACTGTAAATCGGGACAATTGGTGAAAGTTTTGCCCCAATGGTCTATCGGGGAGCAAGCTTCTCTTTACCTTCTCCATGAGGGACGGCGACTATTGCCAGCCAAGGTGACGTGCTTTCGTGATTTTATTTGCGATCGCTTTGCTGCAATCAGTTCCGAAGTTTGACTAGAACACTGAAGAAGAATTCAGAATCCAGGAATCAGAATCAAGACGCTCTCTACGAGATGCTACGCGTAGCAATATCCCCGTAGCAGGGTGGTTTCATACAAACAGAGAAAAACTGTAACTACCTTTCAAAGCCTCTCGACCCTTGCCTAACGGCAGGCTGACGCCAACGGGGAGAGGCTTAATGTAAACTGAGGTTAAACTTTCGTCGCAGCAACACTTGGTAAACTGACTTTTAACCGCTTAAACATCGCTTCTCGTGCTTGTACAGCGAGATTATCATCTAAAGGTTGCAAGGTAATTTGCTGGTGATACTTTAGCCGCAGGGCTGTTTGAATTAACCAATCGGCGACAAAAGGATTTTTCGGTAACAATGGCCCGTGGGAATAAGTAGCGATCGCATTCTGATAAAATGCTCCTTCTGTCCCATCTTCACCATTATTTCCCAAACCATACACCACGCGCCCCAAGGCTTCCACTTTTCCCAGTTTGGTACGTCCGCCGTGATTTTCAAAGCCTACCAAATACGGTGTGCTACCCGTCATTTCTTGTAAATCTCGCGCCAAACGTGAAGCTGTAACTTCAATTACCAAGTTGCCAATACAGCGCTTAGTATTTTCACCAGGATGGACGGAAACTAAATCGAGTATCCCCAAACCTTCAATCCGTTGTCCTAAGCCGGGTTCATAATAATGTCCTAGTAATTGGGGTGAACCACAGGTAAATACTCCCGGTGTTCCATTTTCGATTTTCTCGCGCATAGCGTCGGCTTTTGCACCTTGCAAATCACGCATGACAATTTCTTGCTGACGGTCTTGTGCGCCACCACCAACTATGACATCTACAGTTTTAATATCTGCGGCTGTGGCATTTTGATCTAGGGGTAACACTTTAACATCGTATCCCCGCCACTGAGCGCGACGTTCTATAGTAATTACATTACCGCGATCGCCATAGGTACTCATCAGCGTTGGGTACAACCAACCTATTGTTAATTCTAAATTTTGAGAAGTCATAAATTTAGGGAATGGGGAATGGGACGATCACAAATGACAAATGACAAATGACAAATGACAAATGACAAATTTAAAGAATTTTCCGACCAGTCAAAACTTCTCGCACTTCTAGCATGGCTGAATAGGTAGGCAGAATGTGTAAAGTTTCATTCTCTGGTGTATGCTCTAATGCAGTAGCGATCGCTTGTCGCAAATCTTCTTCCACAATTAAATTTAAGTTACTCTCAGGGGACTTTTCACTGTAACGTAGACGTAGAGCCAAATCGTAGACGCGATCGCCACTCACTACTAAAGTTCCTCCCCGTTCGACTAATTTCTCCGTATCCACGTCCCAAATCCAGGATACATCAGTGCCATCGGGCGTGCGATCGTTCAATACCAACAGTGTGGTTTTATCTGTGCTTTGAGTAACTACGCGAATGGTTTCATTCGTGCCCACAGGGTTTTTTGATAACAATATCCGCACCCGTTTACCATTAATTACTAAATCTTCAGCCCGGCCAAAAGCAGCTTGGAAATTGTTAATAGTATCTCTGATTGTTGCTTCATCAACTCCTAACTCAATAGCCGCAGTAGCAGCCGCTAAAGTATTATATTTGTTGTACAAACCAACCAGAATTTGCGACCATTCACCACTTTCGAGAGTCGGTTTACTTTTACTAAAACCACACTTGGGACAAGTAAAATCTCCCAAATGAGACAAATAAACACCCTTATAATCTAGAGAATGTCCACATTTGGGACAATAGATAGAATCAACGGCGTGAGGAATTGCTTCCAGATAATGTTCTGGTTCATTCAAGCCAAAGAATAACACCCGTTGCGGTAACTGCTGACCGAGGTTAGATAAAGTTGGGTCATCAGCATTGGGAATTACCACCGTTTCTGCTGGTAGGGTAGAAATAACTTTTGTCCAACGTTTACTAATTGTGTCTACTTCCCCGTACCTATCGAGTTGGTCACGGAACAAGTTTAAACAGAGAATAATTCGCGGCTGGAGTGGTGTTAATACTCTTGGTACAATATTTTCATCAACTTCTAAAATGGCGTAATCAACATCTAGTGTACCTAGTAAGTTGGTGCTTTCCAACAGCGCCGTCATCAAACCATTTTCCAGATTTGCACCTGTAGAATTATGAGCAACGCGATAACCCTTGCGTTCTAGGATCGTGCATAAAAGCAGCGCTGTAGTGGTTTTGCCGTTAGTACCAGCAATTAAAATCACCCCGTTTTTAACTTGCTGACTCAATAATTGTAAAAGGCGGGGTTCAATGCGACGAGCGATCGCGCCTGGTAATACACTAGCAGCACCCAGACGCAAAAATTGCACAATAAACGTCACACTTTTTGCCACTGACACCGCGAAACCTAATCGCAGCCTATCTATGAATTGTATTTTGTTTCCCACATCTGTACCCTAGTCTTCTGGCGGTTGCTAATTAAAAGTGCAAATTTAATATGCGTGAGTTTAGCGAATCCTGGCTGAAAAAGCCAGCCATACCAATTTTGGATTTTGGATTTTGGATTTTGGAGCTTTACGGTTTTGCTACTTTACCTCTGTTTTGACTTCTGCGTAGCGATACCAGCCACTTGCGAGAGATAATCTCAGTAAGCGTTATCTTAAAAAATAGTGCGTGGGCGTAATTACATATCCAGCCCAGTTGGCCGAATTCAGCACAAACTCACGACAAGTAGTAGCTTGCAAGGTTCCTTTTGATGAATAGCACAAAGTTTCTTTTTTTAGATAAACAAATTACTGGCTGGCGAAGGTGGTTGTCCAAATGCCTGTTGTTGCTTGCAAGTCTTTTCATTATAAGTATGCAACCTGCATCTGCTGGTCTTAATAATGATTTATATGATGGCAACATCTTTGTCGTTTATGCTGGCAATGGTTCATTGGTTCCTCCCAGACAGACACTGGCACAGACTTTAGCGGAACATAAACCCGTATTTTTGGCCTTTTATGTGGATGACAGCAGCGATTCCAAAAGATACGCCATTTCCATTTCACGGGTACAGGAATTCTATGGTCGGGTAGCTGAGATAATGCCTATTAATGTAGATACTATCCCGCCTAAACAGACCTACGACCCTACAGAACCAGGATACTACTATTCTGGAGGTGTTCCTCAAGTCGTGGTGTTAAATAAATCAGGTCAGGTAGTTTTGAATAAGAAGGGTCAAGTAGCTTTTGAAGAGATAGACGATGAATTTCGCAAAATATTTGATTTGTTACCACGCACGGAAACAGCACAGCTAAAGCGGCGAGCCTTCAATGAGTTCAGTAGTGAGTTAGCTAAGTAACTTATGGGGTAGACCAAATTGGTCTGCCCTAATTTTTAGTGCTTGTTACTACATTTCTGCCGATGCAAAAGGATAATATTTAAATATCAGTGTTAACAGATTAGAAAGTTAATCCATAGTCTATAGTCCATAACAAATGACTAATGACTAATGACCAATGACCAATGACTAACTAGAGTGTATTCTAATGTCAAAGGTTTACACCACCCAGGAGCTAATTCAAATTTTGGCAGCTGAACGCCAAGCCTGCCTCAATGGAAAACGTCTAAAATTAGAAATAACAGTCTCTGGCAATCCTCTAATTGATCAGTTTCTCAGAACTGATGGGCTGCAACAGTTCACTGCCTATCAAGATTTCAAAACTGCAATTCACGACTATCAGAGGGAAAATCAAGTTTCAGGTATTATCTGGCGGCAGGTAACAGTCAAAGGTAAAAACTTGCACTATCCCGAAGTAGACACTGAGTTAATTGCCCTCAATGGTGACTTAGAGATATTAAAAGCTGCTAAAAATTCCATCGTAGAATTTTGGTATGAAGTCTCTATGGAGATGGATTTATACTTGAGTTTCAATAATAGTAAACAATACCAACAAATTGTTACATCTGATGTAGAAAGAATTGTTCAAAGAACAGAATGGGCAAGTTTGTGCAAGTGGGAAAATTCTAGCTTTTTGGAAATGATTTTGCAGCTAGGATGGGGTAAACCAGAAGAAGCTTATTATAAACGAGGAAGACCGCGATCGGGTAGTGAATATATTCATGCAGTCAATCCTGGTAATCGCCCTATTGGTTGATATCATGTTCGCCTGATTACTTACTTAAACCCGAAGAACCCCACCCCGCCAAAGCTACGCTTCGTCTCCCCTCCCCGCA
>NZ_JABXKM010000320.1 GCF_017115025.1 Nostoc sp. NOS(2021)
AAGGCAGTAATTGAACTATGAATTGGGCATTGGGCATTGGGCATTGGGCATTGGGTATTGGTTATTCTCCTTGTCCTCCTTGTCTTCCTTGTCTTCCTTGTCCCCCTTGTCTCCCTTGTCTCCCTTGTCTCCCTTGTCTCCCTTGTCTCCCTTGTCTCCCTCACTCCCCACTCCCCACTTCTTATGATGGGATTGATCAAACAACTGCTACGGCGAACCCCTCTAGGATGGCTGCAACTGAATCATGAAAAAAGCCGTCTTTTAGTAGCATTGTCAGGTATTGCCTTTGCGGATCTTCTCATGTTCATGCAGCTAGGCTTTCAGACTGCGCTGTATGACAGTAACACCAGACTACATCGCAGTTTGCAAGCAGACATTGTTTTAACCAGTCCCCAAGCCCGTAACCTGCCAAGCTTGTCTACATTTTCTCGTCGGCGACTTTACCAAGCAATGGATATACCAGGGGTGAAGTCGGCAGAACCAATGTATTTCAACAACACAATCTGGAAAAATCCCCAAACACACCGCGAGACGGGGGTGTTAGTTATCGGGTTCAACCCAGATAAGCCAGCCTTTGACTTACCGGATGTTAACCAGCAATTGCAGACAATCAAGCTGCCAGGTGCTGTCTTGTTCGATCGTGGTGCAAGAGGAGATTATCAAAAAGCGATCGCTCAAATTGACCAAGGTAAAACTCTGACTACCGAAATAGAACGGCGCACAATTACCATTAGTGGCTTATTCCAAGTCGGGGCTTCCTTTGGCTCTGATGGCAACCTAATCACCAGCGATGAAAACTTTTTGCGGCTATTTTCCGGGCGACAGTCCAGCAGTGTCAGTCTAGGTTTGATTCTTCTTAAACCAGGCTATGAGCCGAAAAAAGTGGCAGCAATGCTCAAAGCCTACCTAAGAGATGATGTCAAAGTATTAACCCACGCCGAATTTATTGAATTTGAAAATAACTTCTGGAGAACAAATTCCCCAATTGGGTTTATTTTCAGCCTGGGTGTATCAATGGGCTTTGTGGTGGGCGTGATTATCGTCTACCAAGTCCTCTCCACCGATGTTAATGCCCATGTTCAGGAATACGCCACCTTCAAAGCAATGGGATATAACAATTACTACCTGCTAGGTGTGGTGCTTGAAGAATCGTTGATATTGGCAGCACTGGGCTTCTTCCCCGGATTGGGAGTGTCCTTAGCACTTTACCAACTGACTCGCAGTGCCACAAATTTGCCCATGTACATGACTGCGATTCGGGCATTGCAGGTATTAGTGCTGACTATAATTATGTGTGCAATTTCCGGTGCGATCGCCACCCGCAAACTTCAAGCCACCGATCCTGCTGATATGTTCTAGAAATGGGCATGGGGCATAGGGCATTGGGCATAGGGATAATAATTAACAATCCCCAATCTAAAATCCAAAATCCAAAATCTAAAATTGTTATGCTTCCCGTCATCTCCATCCAGAATCTCGACCACCATTTTGGTCACGCCTCACTCCGCAAGCAAGTTTTATCTAACATCAACTTGGAGATTAACGCCGGTGAAATTATTATCATGACTGGGCCCTCTGGTTCTGGAAAAACTACCTTGCTGACTTTAGTCGGTGGGTTGCGTTCTAGCCAATCTGGTAGTTTGCGGGTGTTGGGACGAGAACTTTGTGGTGCTAGTGCCCAACAACTAGTGCAGGCGCGACGCCATAACGGTTATATTTTCCAAGCACATAACTTGCATGGTAGTTTGACGGCACTCCAAAACGTCAAAATGGCTTTGGAATTGCACAAACATCTTGGGTTAAAAAAGATGCGAGTTAGGTCAGCCCAAATGCTAGAGCAGGTAGGATTAGGAAATCATTTGCATTACTATCCTGATAAACTGTCTGGGGGACAAAAACAAAGAGTAGCGATCGCTCGCGCCTTAGTCAGTCATCCTCAAATAATCCTCGCGGATGAACCCACCGCCGCCCTTGACAGTCAATCAGGACGAGATGTAGTCAATCTCATGCAAAAACTAGCAAAAGAACAAGCCTGTACTATCTTGATGGTTACTCATGACAACCGCATTTTAGACATTGCCGATCGCATCGTTCACATGGAAGATGGCAAACTCAAGTCAAAAGTAAACCTATCAGCCTAAAGTTGATCAGCCCATTCCATCATTCAGAGTTAATTTATAAAGTAAATCTTAAGTGTGCTGTGGCAAGACTAAATTTGTGCATTCAGATTCTGGTTTTTTGGCGCTAAAGAGCTATTACGAGCAAATTTTAAAATATTTAGACTAATATAGTTTAATTTATCCTCGCCGACTTACTTACCTAGTTTAAGTAATTTCCCCATACCGATTTCAACCGATCAGTGTGATATTAGTGTCCAGTTGAAAAAGTGTCCAGTTGATTCCAAGATTTCCTTCAAGTATTATTATGTAATGACAGTTAAATTTTATGCTCATTGCCAATGTCATACACCTTGGTTATTAGAGTTAAGACCAATTCACTAAAATCACAGATAAAATCATTCCCCCTTGCAATCCATAAATACCTGGAGTATTTCCCAACATTTATGGTTTTCAACAACATCGGCTTCAAACAGGAAACACTGCTGGTAATAAGCTAGTCTATTTTCCAACACAAGCAAGGGATTTTTTGTAGTTCTATGATTATTGAGAATAGCGCTAGTAGTTCAAACAAAAAGTTGCTCGGTTCTGATGTCAAAACTTTGACAACCAAGCGCCGTGCAATAAATGTCTTAAAGGGAATATTTGCTGTTCTCCCTCTCACCTTGGCATTGCCTGTAGATGCTTTGCAAGTAAAGGTGACTCCAACTAATCCTAAATTAGGGGATACACTCTCGGTAGAGATTAATTTAGATAATCCAGGGAATGGTACAAATCCAACAGTCGCTAGTGGTAAGAATACATACCCAGCGTTTGAAATGGCGCCCAATAAATATCGGGCTTTTGTTCCCACAACTCCACTAGAAAAAGCTGGAACTAGAACACTTCGGGTTGCGGGAGATGGTCAGGTGCAAAACTTGGCAGTGAATGTGCTTAATCGCAAGTTCCCCATACAACACATTACTTTGCCACCAGGGAAAGCCGGAGTGGATGCCACAGAGTATGAACTGAAGCGCGTGGCAGCTTTTAAGGCGTTACAAACACCACAAAAGTATTGGAATGGAGTATTCCTGAAGCCAAATGCTGGGCGGATGAGTACAAACTATGGTGTACGTCGCTACTATAATGGTACATTTGCAAAAGACTACTATCATCGTGGTCTTGACTACGCTGGTGCTGCCGGTTCACCGGTAATTGCCCCCGCCGCTGGGCGAGTTGCTTTGGTAGGTAGGGTATCCCAAGGGTTTCGGATACACGGTAACGTAGTTGGCATTGACCACGGTCAAGGAGTAACCAGTATTTTCATGCACCTGAGTCGTATTAACGTTAAAGAAGGTGATTTTGTAAAAGCTGGTCAACTAATTGGCGCAGTAGGTTCAACAGGTGCTGCCACGGGGCCACATTTACACTGGGGTCTGTATGTCAACGGACAATCAGTTGATCCAACCCCTTGGCGAACTAAGGTCGTTAACTAGTAGAGACGGAATTGATCGCGTCTTTGCATAATTTGTGTATCTTTTGCTGAGAATTAGGCAAAATAAATTGGATTGATACCGTCCCTACCTTGCTTGGCTAACATAAATGATGATAAGCGTTATGAGTATCGAAAAAATTGTAGAACAAGCTCTCCAGGATGGTTATTTGACACCAGCAATGGAAGCAGAAGTCGGTAGAATCTGTGACAACGCCTCGGAACTCTCAATTGAAGAGTATATGGCGCTGGATCGGCTGATGGGTGCGCTATTGACTGGTGAGGTAGTGGCGGTACCTCGCAAACAATTCATTAACGTCATGGAAGAATTGG
Source organism: Nostoc sp. NOS(2021) (assembly GCF_017115025.1). Classification (GTDB taxonomy): domain Bacteria; phylum Cyanobacteriota; class Cyanobacteriia; order Cyanobacteriales; family Nostocaceae; genus Nostoc. The sequence goes on from NZ_JABXKM010000320.1 coordinate 3,922, forward strand.
TACTGACGGAAGCGATCGCCCGAGTCGCAGAAATTGAAGCCACCAGCGAAAGTTCTCTAGATGTCGGCGATATTGCTGCTTACGCTCTCAATCGGCTACCACCTTTGTATGCTACTACAGAAGAAGGTGCTAACTTCCAGCGCCAAACAGCTCAGGCACAACTGCAAGAATTAATTTCTCAGCAAGTAAGTGAGGCGATTAACCGTTACCTTGATCGACCCAATTTCTTCCCAGAACGGCAAGCCTTAGGCAAAAACACTGGAAATGAGGTTGTACGCCAAGTTAGTGCTTTACTCCAGGCATACGCACCTAACTTTGAGCAAAAATTATAATTTTAATAGTCATTAGTCATTGGTCATTGGTCATTGGTCATTGGTCATTAGTCATTAGTCATTGGTCATTAGTCATTAGTCATTTGTTTTAGACAAAGGACAAAGGACTAATGACTTTTAATTAATTACGTACTAACACTGTTGTCCCTAAAGTCACTTGCTCATATAACAATCGGACATCAGAATTACGCATTCTTAAGCAACCGTGGGATACAGCCGTTCCTACCAGGTCAATATCCGGCGTGCCATGAAAGCCAATTTCATTCCGTCCATCTGACCAAAAACCAATCCATCTGTCTCCCAAGGGACTATCCGTACCAGCTTGAAATACTTTGCCCGTAATCGGGTGACGCCAGATTGGATAATGTCGCATGTGGATCACCTGGAAAGAACCTGTGGGCGTTTCCCAACCTTTCTTACCGACAGCGATTGGGTAGCTGGCTATCACCTCATCTCCTGCGTATACATAGGTGCGGCGATCGCTTAAAACAACCACTACTTGCGTCTTGGTATCTGCCAGCCTATTAGATGGTATTTGTTGGGCTGAAGCCTGAGACCATAGACCTTTTGGCCAACTATCCGCAACTGGATTTTGTCTTTCTGTTTCCGCCACCAGCCGCGTCTTAGTTGGTAGGTCAGTTGCTTTAGCTACATTCTTCTTAATTATTTTCGGCTTAATTTGAGACTTAATAGCAGAATACTTGAGTGTAGAAGCCCTCCGAGTAGTTGCTTTAGCTACATTCTTCTTAATTATTTTCGACTTAGTTTGAGACTTAATAGCAGAGGACTTTGGTGTAAACGCCCTCTGGGCAGTTGAGCCTTGGGTGACTTCATCAGGGGGCACAGATGCACCCAGCGCAATTTCCCCTAAACTCACCTGGGAAAGATTCTTGTAGACTCTGACTCCCTCTGGGCGGCTTCCCTTGGAATTGGTTAGGGTAGAATCTCGCCGCATCGAAGTAGATGCAGACTTCTCAGACTGCCGTTCTGCCGTAGTAATGCGCCAATGGACAGCTAAAGATAAAAATGCTGTGCCAAAACAGAGCAACATTACCATACGTCCTACAGATTCGTTTCTTACCATTGCCATCGCCTATTGTTTATCCCTGACATATCCAGCCGAGCAATTGGATGAGTTCATCATCCGATTATCAAAAATTTATCAATACTTATCATTTCCGCTATAAATCTGCCAACACCTCTGGGCAAACTAAGACTATGCAAATTGTCCCAGCAGCAAAACTCCAAGTGGGCAACCTCATTCCTCAAAAGTTCTGGGGGTTGTAAGCCAATACTTGGACTTTCTGGTGGAACTTTTGAAATGTAGCAATCAATCATTAATGGTGTAGGTGGGAGAAAAACCATGTTTGAAAAACTATTGCTAGCAGTCACAATTACATTTTCCCTCAATTTCTTTTTTCAAGTTCGCGTACCAGAGCAAAATCACTCTGGTGCTACCTATGGGTCACAACTAGAACAATCAGCAACTATTCTGGTAACAAAATCAAAAAAATAAATCACCATTATAGTAACCACAGCAACCCAACTTCCAGAAATTATTACCTGAATTCTAAAGGTATCAAGAAGCTAGAATTACAAAATTTTTATCTTCATCCTTATAACCAGATTTAATTATTTTTATCAAGCGTATATACTCAGTTGCTAAAAGTACCAAAATGTGCATCTAACTGCCCGTTTGTTAGTTGATGGGTCTTGGGCAACTATGCGAACAGTATAAGAAAAAAGTGGCTCTCTTTATTGCTATAAATGTATCCAAAATTGTATGCCTCAGTGTTCCAGTCATAAATCCGTCACCTTAGCATGGAACTTCTGTCCCATTAGCAGGTCTAATAGATAGGGATGATTTAGAGCCAGTACGATCTATGAGTCAGTCGATTACTGTATCCTGGTCAGCGGTTGATGCAAAGTATCCAGAAGCATCAGTGCAAGTTGACAAACTCCCTAACCACGATTTAATTTTGCGCTGTCAAGCGGGACTGCGACCAGATCGTGTTGCGTTTGCAGAACTATTACGCCGCTATCAAAGTCAAGTTGATAGAGTTTTATACCACCTGGCTCCAGATTGGGCTGACAGAGCCGATTTGGCTCAAGAAGTTTGGATTCGAGTGTATCGGAATATTAACCGATTACAAGAGCCTGCTAAATTTCGGGGCTGGTTAAGCCGCATTGCCACCAACTTGTTTTACGACGAGTTGCGGAAACGCAAGCGGGTTATGAGTCCTTTGTCACTGGATGCTCCCCGTTCGTTAGAAGACGGCGAGATGGATTGGGAAATCGCTGGCGATACTCCTGGCCCTGAGGAAGAACTGACAACTAGAGAATTTTACGAGCAATTGCGGGAAGCGATCGCGGATTTACCAGAAGTCTTTCGTACTACCATTGTCCTCAGAGAAATCGAAGGCATGGCATACGAAGAAATTGCCGAAATCACGGGAGTTTCCTTAGGAACTGTGAAGTCAAGAATAGCCAGAGCTAGATCGAGGCTGCAAGCTCACTTGCAGACTTATCTAGACTCCTAATTTACATTATCTTGCCTCTGCCCAATGGCAGAATTTAAGCATTGATTAATAATTACCAGAAAGATGTAGATCGCTTCTGCCCTAAGGAGGAAAGTTGGCTAATTTTCCCCAATTTACCGCCCAGTTTACCCGTGTATGAGTTGGTAATAATGTTAAGATGACTACTGATTCTCAGTTTTTCGACCGTTCACCTTTGCAACTTCCTCAAGATTTGCCAGATGAAATGGCCAAGCATACCAATGAATCAACGGGTCTTATGGATATGGTGAAGCGCGATCGCTTCGAGTTATTGAGTGCTTACCTCGATGGTGAAGTCACGGCTATAGAACGCAGGCAAGTAGAAGAATGGCTGGCAAATGATGCCTCAGTTCAATGCTTGTATGCCCGACTGTTAAAGCTGCGCCAAGGCTTGCGGACTCTCCCAGTGCCAACAGCCCAACAGTCACCAGAAGCAAGAGTTCAGCAAGTATTGACACGTTTGCGCCGCCGTTCCCGTTTCAACTGGATAGTGGGAGGTGCAGCCGTTGCTGCTTGCGTAATCGGCGCAGTATCTGGCTTAGTACCTGGTCTTGGTTCGAGAACGCCGCAACTGGCACAACGACCACAAATAGAACCGATCCAAACGTCCTCAGTATCTATGGTTCCCCCTTCGCCGCTGATGGTGGGACTAAATAACCCGGTAATTGAAATTCCGAAAGCAGCAGTAGCCTCTCCAGAAAAATCAATTTATCGGGTACAGCCGCAACGGCACGACTCCAAACAGGATATAAACTAATCGCAAAGTTAACAGTTTATAGATCATAACTGTGCTTTGGGGTTAAACTACAGCCACTCCACCAGCCGTCAGGTTGGAGGAAACCTCCTAATTGCTCAACTTGCTCTAGAGTCATTAAATAAACCCAAGCCCAACCCAGAAAGAGCGACTGTAGCTCATAAACCTCGATAATTTGTCGATTATAGAGGTTTTCTGGTGATTGTCTATTCGGCTGGTAATCTTCCAGTACATCTAGCTCATTTAAAATCCTTGGGTTGTGAAAAGAGAGTAAATATCCGTGAACTTGGCTATCCCCTAGCGTCATCGCTGGGTAGCCCATTGGCAAAGCAAACAATTTACCTTGTACAAAAGCTCTTTTGACATCAACTATTTTGCCACCACAATATTTTTTATAATTAGCTTCACCTGGTTTAAGCGTGCCGTAGACAAAAACCCGTACCAAATCAGAAAATTTTATATTAGATTCAACCATCGCCTATTTTAAGCATCTGAATTGACAGCAATAAAAACCCATCATAGTAAATACCTCTAGATATCAGTTCTAGAGGTATTTTTATTTACTCAGATTAAGAGTTAAACAATTAAGTACTACTTCCCCTTATTTCTGTCTAACTTCTCTTGAATAGCTTCTCTACAGAATTCAGGAGGGTTATCTTGTTGCTGCACTTCCTCTTTCATTGTCTTAGTCATGCGTATATTCATTTTCTCGGTCAGTGGCTCCTCTCTGTCAGTAGTGAATTTTTTTAAATTTTCTGGGTTTCCTTTAGGATTAGCCATTGTTGAGAGATGTAAATATAGCTTGATCTACGTGGAAGCGAGTAAATATGATTTTAAATCGGTGGTGCTTTCATCCTTGGAAATGGTTCACCACCGATACCACTTTTACAAATGGGTAATTCTATTTTATGTTCACAAGGTCAGAACTCGAAATCAAAACCACTGCCCAGTTGAGAGACTTATCCAAGCGTTACGGATTAAAGCCTACTGGGAATGGAGGGTACAAGACTAGTTGGATTGTCACCTTAATGGCATTCCCACAGATAGCGATCGCTCAATTAAGGCAGGGAAGAGGGTTGAAGTCCCCAGGCTTCAGCGTTATTCAATTCCTCGAAGGGGTGGTAGATGAGATGAACTCACCCACTGACGAGCAAGCGGCGTTGATTAAGCTGACGATGGAGGGCAAAGCTATGAATTACCCTGACCGATAGACCAAGAGAACCTACTCAACTTGCACAAAGCTAAGATGCACCTTGAAATGGCGATCGGACTACTAAGCCAGTAAATCAGTTTAAGACCCTAACGTACCTAGAACATCGATTCAGTAATCAAAAACCTAACCCTCCAGCCCCCTTCCCTACAAGGGAAGGGCAGGGTGGTTTCATACAAGCCCAAAGTTGTTAGAGTAATAGTCGAAGAACTTTAGGGATATATAGGACTCGTATTTGATTTTTGTAGGACTTACGCACGAGTTACGGAATAACGAACCGCAGAGGCGCAGAGGGCACGGAGAAATCAGAGTTTGAGAGATATTTTGCGTAAGTCCTATTTTGAAATAACTCAGTACACATCTATTCCCTTCTTCCCTATTCCCTTCTTCCCTATTCCCTTCTTCCCTGTTCCCTGTTCCCTGTTCCCTGTTCCCTGTTCCCTGTTCCCTGTTCCCTGCCTACGCAAGTAAGTTCAGGAATCAAATCGGATTCCTATAAGATAGAGAGAAATAGGGAATAGAGAGAAGTAAATTGATTTTAGAAATCAAATTAGAAAATTACTAGACAGATAATTCCCGCAAAATAGTAGTTCAAGTGTACTAAAAAAGGGTAAATACTAGAAAATTAGTAGAAGTAAAGTGTAATAGGCATGAAACCATTGGAAATACGTTATTCTGTTGATTCCCGATATAACCCAGCATCGATTGAGGAAAAATGGCAAAAAACATGGGTAGAACTTGGCTTAGATAAAACACCTACAGCTAGCAACAAGCCAAAATTTTACGCTTTATCCATGTTCCCTTATCCATCGGGCAGCCTCCACATGGGTCACGTCCGTAATTATACCATTACGGACGTGATTGCCCGCCTCAAGCGAATGCAAGGGTATCGGGTAATACACCCAATGGGTTGGGATGCCTTTGGTTTGCCAGCAGAAAATGCCGCCATTGATCGTGGTGTACCGCCAGCCAAGTGGACTTATCAGAATATGGCCCAGATGCGGCAGCAATTGCAGCGTCTTGGTTTATCCATCGATTGGGAATGCGAACTTGCTACTTGTTCACCAGACTATTACAAGTGGACACAATGGATTTTCTTGCAGTTTTTGCAAGCGGGGTTAGCTTACCAAAAAGAAGCAGCAGTAAACTGGGATCCTATTGATCAAACTGTATTGGCAAACGAGCAAGTTGATAACGAAGGACGTTCTTGGCGCAGTGGGGCAATAGTTGAGCGCAAATTATTACGCCAGTGGTTTTTTAAGATTACCGACTACGCCGAAGAATTGCTCAATGACTTGGATAAATTGACAGGTTGGCCGGAACGCGTCAAGTCGATGCAGGCAAACTGGATTGGCAAATCCACAGGCGCTTACTTGGAATTTCCCATCGCTGGGATAGATGAAAAAATTGGCGTGTACACCACACGTCCAGATACCGTTTATGGTGTCAGCTACCTAGTGTTAGCACCAGAACATCCCTTAACAAAGCGCGTCACCACAAAAGAACAACAAGCAGCGGTTGAAGCCTTTATTAAAGAAGTTTCCAATCAAAGTGAGTTGGAACGTACCTCAGAAGACAAACCTAAGCGGGGTATCTCCACAGGTGGGGTGGCAATTAACCCGTTTACAGGGGAAGAAGTGCCCATTTGGATTGCTGACTATGTACTGTATGAGTATGGTACTGGGGCAGTGATGGGTGTACCAGCACACGATGTCCGGGATTTTAAGTTTGCCAAAAATTACCATTTGCCAGTTGATTTTGTCATCGCTTCCGCAGATGATGTTGCAGGTTTTGACTTAACTCCAGCATCAGAGATAGATGAAGTTACACAACTCATCCAAATTGAATATAACGAGGCATACACTGAACCAGGAATTTTAATTAATTCTGGGGCTTTTACTGGTATGGCTTCCACAGATGCGAAACAAGCAATAATTGAATACGCCGAACAACAAGGTTTTGGTAAAGTGCGGGTGCAATATCGCTTGCGGGATTGGTTGATTTCGCGGCAGCGTTACTGGGGCGCACCGATACCTGTAATTCATTGTCCCAACTGTGGGATAGTGCCAGTGCCTGATAAAGATTTACCAGTACAGTTGCCGGAAGAGGTGGAATTTACTGGACGTGGCGGTTCACCTTTAACTCAGTTAGAAAGCTGGGTAAATGTACCTTGTCCCACTTGTGGCACTCCGGCAAAGCGAGAAACTGACACGATGGATACTTTTATTGATTCCTCGTGGTATTTCTTGCGCTTCCCTGACGCTAAGAATGAACAACAAGTTTTTGATTCCAGTAAAATTAACGATTGGATGCCAGTAGATCAGTACGTAGGTGGAATTGAACACGCGATTTTGCATTTGTTGTATTCGCGGTTCTTTACTAAGGTACTACGCGATCGCGGGTTGTTAAATTTTGACGAACCCTTCCAACGCCTGTTAACTCAAGGTATGGTACAGGGTTTAACTTACACAAATCCCAATAAGGATGGTAAAGATAAGTGGGTTCCCTTTAATCTTGTAGATCCAGCTAATCCACGAGATCCGAAGACAGGTGAAGCACTGCAACTTGTTTATGCCACCATGTCTAAATCAAAGGGTAACGGTGTAGCCCCAGAAGATGTAATTTCCAAATACGGTGTAGACACAGCCCGGATGTTCATCTTGTTCAAAGCGCCACCAGAAAAAGACCTGGAATGGGATGAAGCCGATGTGGAAGGACAATTCCGCTTTTTAAATCGGGTTTGGCGTTTGGTGACGGATTATGTTGCGGCTGGGGTATCCCGTAAGAAAGCCCAATCTGATTTAACTAAAGCAGAAAAAGAATTGCGGCGGGCGATTCACACGGCTATTCAAGCGGTGACGGAAGACGTGGAAGACAAATATCAATTCAACACAGCTATTTCAGAATTGATGAAGTTGAGTAATGCCCTAACTGATGCTGACGGGAAAAATTCACCAATTTATGCAGAAGGTATTCGGACTTTGGTGGTGTTATTAGCACCTTTTGCACCACACATTGCTGATGAATTATGGCATTTATTGGGTGAAAGTGATTCAGTTCACACTCAAACTTGGCCATCATTTGACCCGGCGGCTTTGGTAGCTGATGAAATCACTTTAGTGATTCAAATTATGGGCAAAACTCGCGGCGCGATTCAAGTACCAGCACAAGCAGATAAAGCAGCGTTGGAGAAATACGCCCGTGAATCAGAAATTGCCCAGCGTTACATCGAAGGTAAAGAGATTAAAAAGGTAATTGTGGTGCCTGGAAAGTTGGTGAATTTTGTAGTCAGCTAAGTATAGCTTTGCGTAAAATCGTGGCGAATTGAGGGTTGAAATTTAAACGCAGATGCGCTTTGCCTTCCCGCAGGGTAGGGGCGCAGAGAATTCGCTACGAATTAATGAAATGTTGTACTTAGCAATCGATAAAATTGTAAATGTAGCCTGACAAAACATCAGAGGTTTTACATCCGTGACACTCAAAGAGTTAGAGGTTGTTTGAAAAGTATTATTGCTATAGCAGGGAACTCTTAACAGGCTTGAAAGTCTCTTGGTGTCAGTGTTTTCTGATTAGCTGATGTCAACCGCTACCTGGCAACTGCTATAACATCTAAGCCTCAGAAACCTAACCCCCCGATCAAGCCTTCCCTACAAGGGAATGGGGGTTTCAAAGCCTCTCGACCTTTCGGAGAGAGGAATGGAAGCGGGGTTCTTAGTATACTTTGCGACTTTTCAAACATCCTCTGAGAGTGTTTTAATCAATATAAGTTACTTTTAATATTATCTGACTTTAGTCACACACCCTTATGGCTGACCTTCTGGAAACTGCTGTTAACGCGGGAAACTTCACTACCCTGGTGAAGGCTGCTGAAGCTGCAGATCTCATAGAAATTCTGAAAAGTCCTGGTTCTTTCACACTATTTGCGCCAACTGATGAAGCCTTTGCCAATCTGCCAGAGGGAACTTTAGAGTCGCTACTACAAGACATCCCCAAGCTCAAGAAAATTGTGGCATATCATATCGCTAGTGGGGATGTTCGCTCTGATGATTTGGTACAGATTAATGAGGCAGAGACGCTTGAGGGGTCAATTGTAGCCATTGAATCTGCTGACGGTAAATTTAAGGTGAATAACGCCAATGTCCTCAAAACAGATATTCTGACAGACAATGGCGTGATCCATATTATTGATGCGGTGTTGATGCCTGGGGTGGTGGCGGGAAGTTAATGCATGAGGCACTGGGCATTGGGCATTGGGCATGGAGAAGAGACAAGGGAGAGGGGGGAGTAAATCCCCCTTGTCTCCCTTGTCCTCCCTACTCTCTACTCCCTACCCCAGAATGCACCCACTGCGTGCGGGAACAGTCAACGTCAACTGCTGAGTTTCTCCTTCACCATTCCACTCAACTTCAGCAGTGCCATATAACTGCTTGTTGGGTTGAGTACGCAAACTGGCGATATCTACATTCGCTGTTGCCGAACTTGTGCCAGCGTTGACGGCAATTATCAATTCCTCTGTCCCTAAAGTTCGCGCAAAGATATAAAGTTGTCCTTGAGCATAGAGGACTTGGTAATCACCTGTACGCAATGCTGGATAAGTGTGGCGCAGGGCAATTAATTGGCGGTGAGTATTGAAAATTTCTTGATTCCAGTTAGTCTCTAAAGGAAAACCACGACGTGAGTCTGGATCTATTCCTCCAGGTAAGCCAACTTCATCACCATAGTAGATGCTGGAGGCACCGGGAAAGGTGAGTAACAGTAGAGTTGACAATTCTATACTACCTATATCGCCGCCTGCAATAGTCATCAATCGGGCTGTATCGTGACTTGCGAGCAAATTGAGTTGAGTTAGCTGAATTTCCCAAGGATAAAGTTGTAGTACTTCTTGGATTTTGGTGGCGTACTCGGTGGCAAATAAAGGTGGGTAGGGTTGATAGTCGCGGCCTTGGACTTGTTCTAAGACTACGCGATCGCCAGCTGCAAAGGCAATTGTCGGCCCAGCAAATAGATAATTCATCACGCCGTCAAATTGTGTTCCATCCAACCACTGGCGGGAATCTCCCCACACTTCGCCCACAATGTAAGCTTCGGGATTGACTGCTTTAACGCGATCGCGAAATTCCTGCCAAAAGCCAGGAGTTTTTATTTCAAATGGTACATCCAATCGCCAACCGTCGATGCCGAATTGAAGCCAATATTCGGCAATCTCCATAATATATTCTCGTACTTCTGGGTTGTCGTGGTTAAATTCTGGCAAGGCCCGATTTCCCACCCAACCCCCGTAGTTGGCAGGTAATTCCCCATTGTAAGGTGAAAGGGGCCAGCCTTCTATTTTGAACCAATTTACCCAAGGCGAATGGGGGCCATTCTCTAAAACGTCGTGGAAAAAGAAAAAGCCCCGACTGGAGTGGTTAAACACCCCATCCAGAACAACTTTGATATTCCGTTCATGGGCTGCATCTAGCAGTTCCTTAAAAGCCTCGTTACCCCCCAACATCGGGTCAACTTGGTAATAATCGTGGGTATGATAGCGATGATTGCTAGCGGATTGAAAAATGGGTGTAAAGTAAATCGCGTTAATTCCCAGATCATGGATGTAGTCTAATTGCTCCATGATGCCCCACAAATCGCCGCCTTTATAACCTTGAAGTGTTGGCATAGCTTCCCAATCTTCCCAACGTCCTTCGTGCAACAGCCGTTTGCGCGGCTTTTTGCTTCTGGCAAAGCGATCTGGAAAGATTTGGTAGAAAACCGCGTGTTTCACCCAGTCTGGTGTTTGAATTTGCATGAATAACTTTTTGTACCTTCAGAAGCGATCGTTGCAAATATTAGCTTCTTTCTGGCTCTTACTTATGATAGAAAATCTGTCATTTGTCAGTAGTTATTAGAGGATGTTTGAAAAGTATTGATTAATCTCGATCAATCCGTTTGCAGGTCGCTACCCGCTAAAGATGCGACCCACCAGTAACATCAAGGTATTGACCCGTCACCCAACGGCTGTCAGATGAAGCGAGGAAGGCAGCCGCATCTGCAACATCGCTGGGTTGCCCCACTCGACCCAGTGCTGATAGACTGGCTGCAAATTTCTGTGAGGCTTCGTCCGCAAGTATGTCTGCATTCATCTCCGTGTCAATGATGCCGGGAGCGAGTGAATTGACCGTGATGTTGCGTACCCCAAGCTGTTTAGCGAGTACAAGAGTGAGGGTGTTGATGGCTCCTTTGGTAAGACTATAGGCAGCCACATCAGGAAAGGCAATGCGCGTCACTCCAGAGGAGAGGTTGATAATCCGTCCACCGTCTCGCAGTCGAGGGAGTGCCTGCTGGATCAGGAAGAATGGCGCTTTCACATTGACCGCAATCAGTTCGTCGAATATTGCCTCGGTAGTTTCCTCAAGGGTTGCCCTGATAGCAATTCCAGCATTGTTAACCAGGATATCAAACTGATTCGTGCCGGTTTGCTGGTTCAGTGCAGCGTCCAGTGCTTCGTAAAGCCCATAGACATTTGCCAGCGTGCCTAACTCTGCCTTGACTGAGAAAGCAGCTCCGCCATTCGCTTCAATCTCTTGGACAACGGTGTTAGCAGCATCGGCATTCCGCCCATAGTGAACGGCAACCAATGCTCCATCTTGAGCAAGCCGCAGGGCGATCGCTCGACCAATGCCACGACTCGCACCCGTCACTAGGGCAACCTTGTTCTTCAGTAATTGACCCACTTCAGACTCTCCTGTGGTGTTTAAGTCTACTTTGCAGATTTGCTTAGGTAGATTATAACTTGTACGATTGCAATCAGAATTGGCAATAATTAAGTAAATGCGCGTAAATATTTGTCGTTGAGATAAGGCAGAAGAGAGGAGGCAGAACGCATGAGGAAAGATGGTTTTAAACTCGTTTATGTTTCTTTACATAGTTTGGTTTTATTCTGCCGACCTACTTAGTATACAAATTTGCCTTTTTGCAAGTGTGATGCCATGTTGCGAATTACAAATTACGTTAGTGCCACGCAAAGCAAGTCCACGTACTCCTGCAAAGAAGCAAGCTACGCGCAGCGTCTTGTAGAGAGCGTCATGACAAATTACGCCTTGCGGTACTAGGCAGTTTTAGCATTTTCATCTACTGCTTGTGCTGCACTAGCTTTCAAACGGCTCGACCTGATTTTGCGAATACGTTCGCTATTGCGGACACCACCCCCCATCTCATATTCGCGGCTGTTTTTGCCGTACTTGATAGCAACCACCATTAGCATTTTCTCTGAAAGACTGCTTAAGTTTTTCTCCATTTCTTCAATCTCAGTTTTAGAAGAGTCAATCACAGACAGAGCGGTATTATAAACATTAATTTTTGTACGTAACTGCTCAATTGATTCAAGGAGTTTTTCGATATTATAATCATCATCAAATTTGATGCTTGGAACAATCGATTTAAGTCCAGTGGATCTTAACTCAGCTTTTTCGAGAATGCGGGAGGTACGTTTTCTCCGAGACATAGATTTACTCTTTTAAGATGGTTCTATAGCTAGCTTGCCTTAATTGAACTGCATTCCGGTTCAGCAGAACTCGCAATTTTTTTAATAAAATTTTCAAGCTATAGCAGTAATTTCTCGGAATTTCATTACTAGATGTTGGTATTTATAGAAATAATATGTTTAAGCTTGATAAATGCTTGAACGTAGACCGCTCCAGCTTGAACGTAGACCGCTCCAGCTTGAACATAGACTGCTCCAGCTTGAACGTAGACCGCTCCAGCTTGAACATAAACCGCTCCAGCTTGAACATAGACCACTCCAGCTTGAACGTAAACCACTTCAGCTTGAACATAGACCGCTCCAGCTTGAACGTAAACCACTTCAGCTTGAACAGGACTTACACAGCAGTTAAGCAAAAGTTCCTGCCCAGAACTCCTAAGCTTATTTGATGTTATTTATGAAAGAATAGATAACTATAGTCGCATCAAATAATCAGCGACTTATTTTGTTAAAATCACTATTTGGCTGACTGTAAATAAATTTGATTTGAGGTAAAATGAAACACGAAAAACTTTCTCCCGGATTACTCTTGGCATTTCATGACTATCAAAATGAAGGAGATAAAGCTTTAGTTCAACACAAAAAATCCCTTGGAATTATTGCCCACAAAAGCCCAGTCAAACCTACTAAGAGTGTTGTTTTTATCTACTGCGACCCTGATGCAGACTTGAGTTATTTATCACAATATAATATTGAAGTCAATCAAAACTCTGGGAGTGTGCGGACGGCTTTCTTGCCGTTAGATAGTTTAGATGTCTTATCTGAAGAAGATGTTATTCAGAGGATTAAGCCATCACGCAAACTTCATTTGAGGATGGACACTGCACTGGTAAAAGTCAAACTGCCGCAGTTCAAGAACCAAACCGGATTGACTGGTAAAGGAGTAATCATTGGCATTATAGACAGTGGCATTGATCCGAAACACCCCGCCTTTGCTGGACGAATTTTACACATTTGGGATCAAACACTGCCGGGCCCAGGAGTCACAGAGGGCGGCTATGGGGGTGAATTTACCGGAGCGCAACTGACAATTTCTCAGGATACTGGCGGTCATGGGACTCACGTTGCTGGCATTGCCGCAGGTGCCGATGCTACCTATGGCGGTGTCGCACCAGAAGCGGAATTAGTTGTCGTCAGGTCAGATTTACAGGATGCCCACATTGCTGATGGCGTTCGTTACATTTTCCGAGTTGCTAGAGAGTTGGGACGCCCAGCAGTGGTAAATCTCAGCTTGGGTGGACACGCTGATGCCCATGATGGTAGCGACTCTTTATCCAAAGTCATTAACGCCGAAACTGGCCCTGGAAGAATTGTTTGCTGTGCTGCGGGTAACGAAGGAAACGATAACATTCATGGACAAGCGACGATATCCAGTGGACGCACTCGTGGTATGCGCTTTAATGTTCCTTTGAATCAAGTAGGCATAGTTTGGTTAAACGGTTGGTATTCCAAAGACAGCGAGTTGGAAGTGTCGCTGCGGAGTCCTAACGGTTTTGTCACTCCCTTTCAAAAAATAATTGCTGACGGTAATGCCGCACAAGATTACCAGTTACCAGATGCACGGGTGCAATTAGCAACACCAGGGCCAGATAAAGCCAACAGCGATCATAATTTCCTTGTGCAAATACGTGGTATTGACCCCTCGCCAGTAATGGGAGGTGTTTGGCAGCTGCGAGTCCGCAACACTTCTTCAACGGATACACGTTTAGATGTGTGGACAGTAGATGACAGTTCCTCGGTGTTTTTTACAGGTAAAAGTGTGAAAGATGCGATAAAAATTGGTTCGCCGGGAGCCGCCAGCAGTGCAGTTACAGTTGCCGCCTATACTACTAAAGCCACGTACACAGATATTGATCACCAAGTGCGAGAAATGGGTTTAGAATTGAATACTATTTCGGAATTCAGTAGTGAAGGGCCTCTACGGAATGATGGACAGAAGCCGGATGTAGCAGCACCAGGAGCAATGATTGTTTCCACCCTTTCCGCCGATGCAAATTTTGACCGCTCATCGATGATTAATTCCAAGTTTGTGGTTCAGGCTGGTACGAGTATGGCGACACCGTTGGTTAGTGGGTTAGTGGCACTCCTGTTACAGCGTGATCCCCAGCTTGATCCGGCTGCTGTGAAAGACTTGCTACGTAAAAATAGTGCTATCCCCGGAAAACCCGCAGGCACATTTGATGATAAATGGGGTTATGGAGTGATTAATGCCTTAAATCTGTAATTAGACTGAGAAAGGTGGATATTATTTCTGTACAAAGGTAGGCAATAACAACCTATAACTTTGATAAGTTAAGCTAGGCAAGAATTGTCTACCCTTTTACTAAGGAATTGCTGATGAATTATCAGAAACTAGACGCTGCTCTTGCTACAGCGCTGAATGATCTTCAAGATTCAGAAGAACCGAGTTTGGCAGTTTTCATCCATACTGAAGCAATTTTAGATTCTGCTGCAACTGCTGTTTTAGCAAGTTTAGGCGTGAGTGGTGTTACCAGTGGCAAAGATGTTTTCACAGCAACACTGTCAGCAAATGCGATTTCCCATCTATCAGAGCAACCTTGGGTGAAGTATTTGAAGCGATCGCAGCAATTACGTTTGGTTAATAAGAGGATAGGTACTGGCAGATTGGGCGTTTAATGAGTAAATAAGAGCGATCGCATTTCTCAACCAAGAATATGTGTTTTCCAAAGCCAATGAATTAAGACTAAATTTGCTTTTTTAATTAGAGTTAAGAATTAATATTAATATTTTCTATATAATCGTCTGGATACAAGGCGGCTATTACCGTTTTATTATATAAAATATTTCTAGGTAACAAAAAAAACTTACACTTACCAATAGTAGTTTTCCTGGCACTATTGGTAAGCGTAATTTGTAATTACTATACCGCAAGCGTTTCATTGATTTGGAATGTCTGGTTTATTTACGCCGTGCTGTACTAATAGTCTGCCACACAGATTATGACAGGTTATAGATCCCCGACTTCTTAAAGAAGTCGGGGATCTAAACACCCTCGACTAGTCAAAATCAGACTTGGTGGACTACTAGCAGAAATACCAAAGTTCAGCAGTCAGTGGTTTAACAATCAACATCAGAGGTTTTATCTGTGAAACGTCTAATTCAATTTCCCTTAGAAGACGGTAGCTATATCTTAGTAGAAGTAGATAAACCAGAGTCTGAAGATAGCATAGGACGAATTGGCCGCCAAGAGGATCTCTTGCAGAAGGCTGAACAAACCTTTGAGACAGCTTTGGAAGGAATCAAACCCATAGCCAACACTATCATTAATAAGCTTTGTAGCTTAAATCAGCCAGCCGATGAAGTAGAAGTAAAGTTTGGTATCAAAATGAGCGCTGAAGCTGGGGCGATTATTGCCAGTGCTAGTATTGAAGGAAACTACGAAATCACCCTTAAATGGAAACCAAAGTCAGTATAGATGCCAACAGAACTTGAGGCAGCAATTGTCCGAATTTGCAAGTCTAATGGAGTAGTTGTCGGTGCTGGCTTTCTAGTATCTCAAAATCATGTCATCACTTGTGCCCATGTGGTTGCTGATGCACTAGAAATTTCCAGGGACACTCAAAAAAGACCTGCTGAAGTTGTGTATCTAGACTTTCCTCTCATCGCTTCAGAAGAAAGGTTAACTGGAAGAGTAGTTTTTTGGCGACCAGTTCCGCCGAAAGATTCTACCTCAGTTAAGGGTAAAGAAGATATTGCTGGATTGGAATTAAATAGCACTGTTCCAGAAACCGCGCAACCCGTGGATTTAGTAATAGAAGAAGATTTACGCGGTCATTTCTTCAGGACTTTTGGATTTCCTGCTGGACATGATGACGGGTTAGAAGCTACTGGTGTACTACGCGGACGCCAAGGAACTGGCTGGATACAGATAGAAGATATTAAAGAAACAGGAGTGCGTTTAGAACCTGGCTTCAGTGGTGCGCCTATTTGGGATGAACAACTAAATGGCGTAGTCGGCATGGCTGTAGCCGCTGACCAGAAACGACCGGAAGCCAAGGTTGCTTTTATGATCCCAATAAAAGTAATAGCAACCGCTTGGCCTGCACTAGCTCAACAGACTATTCCACCACTCAGGCTGGTAAAGAAGAAACGCTTTAATTTCTGGGAGAATCGTTTTTGGATATTAGCTAGTATTGCTTTGCTTCCTCTATTTGGAAGCGTATTTTTTGTTATAGAAAAAAATAGGATACCAGTAGAAATAAATAGCTGTAAAAATATGCCTCAAAATCCAGAAATAGTAAATAAAATTGTCATTGCTAAATTCAATATTTATACAACAGATATTCTGGAGATAGAAAAACGATTGTCCGATAAACTTCAAAAAGATAGTCAAAAACTAGATAAAATCGACGTTTGTTTTGTAGATAAAATAGTTTCTACAAATAAAGAAGCTCAACAATTAGGAAATGATGAAAACGCAACAATTGTTATTTGGGGACGTAGAAACGCCTCATCTTTTGAAGTGAACTTAAAAGGAATCAAACAAGAAATTAGATTTTTAAGCTCGCTATCAATTCCGGCAACTGACACTTCAGAATATAATCTACAAACTCAGGATATTTTAGATTTGACAAGCTTAATGACTGCTGTAGGAGTGAGTATAACTTATTACTTAAATAAGGAAATTCCTAAAGCTCGTGAAGTTCTAGCTGAAGCTCTTAAAAATGCTGAATCTAAAGAGTTTGGTAAAAACAATGAACGTAATGCAGAAAAATTAGCAGAGGCTTACTATTTTTTGGGTTCTATGTTTGAGGTAGATATTAATGATTCTAACTGTGTAAATACTTTCAAGGCTTGCCAAAATGCTTTGAATGCTTATGAAAAAGCTTCTGAATATAATAAATTTAAACCGTCCCAAAATCTTTTAAATAAAGGCATACTCTACGAAAAGTTAAACCTACCAGATAAAGCCATAGAAGCTTACAGAACAATAATCGATTATGAACCTGAATCCGATTCTGCTGTAGTAGCGCGTGTTTACCGCGCAGATGTATTATTAAGTAAAGGGGAAAAAGAAGAAGCCATAAAAGATTTAGACATTGTTTGTCAACGAGAACCTGCAAATCTTGAGTATCGTCATTTTTTAGGTTTAGCCCAATTACAAACAGGAAAGCTGGAAAAAGCTAAGGAAACATATCAGTATGTAAATATCTACGTAGATTCAAATAAAGAACTGAAAAATGAGATCATTGAAGATTTAAACACCCTCGCTAAAGGAACAAAAAGTCCAGATATCAAAAAAGCAATACATGAAATTATTTCTACTCTATAAAATATCATCACGAGGCGAAGTTGGTGTCGGTCCGTCACCGTGACATGGTTCCTTAGTGCATTGGCCATTTTTCCAACAACGTCGCTCTCCACGCTCAGGGCCATCAGGACAAATTTCCATACAGGTGCATTTTTTAATTTTTAGACGTGATTGGAAATTTGTGTTCTCAGAAATGTTTGATGTAATTTCTTCAATCGGAACTTCAGTGATTAAAGGCTTCTGGCTTGAGTGGCTAGATATTAGCTTAACTTCCATAAATATTCGTGCCTGATTTTGATTAGGTATAGAATAATATTATAATTATGAGTATTGTTCGTATTATGACATAACTAAAAACCGTAATATTAGGCAATATTCCTTGAATTTATTATGATATCGCCTAAAATCCGATCGCACCCCTAACCCCTAAATTTAACCATTATCTTCCTTCCTACTGCCCACATACATCTAAGTCTACTCGTCTGAGTAACAGTGAGTACAGTATTTGTCAGTGTCTAACAAATTAAGTTTTGTGATCTGAAGTGAGATTCATTGAGTTAGCACTTGTAACACTAGCGTAGCGATCGCACCCCATTTCTCATCGTAATTAATACAAATGTTCTATTTTTCTCCTGATCAGCCGTATTATCTATCACCAGCAGTATTTTGTAAAATTCATCCCTAAGAATCATCTGCCCCCCCTTACCAGCTGCCACATACAGTCCTAAACTGAAGATGAGAGTTGAAAGGCAGTCGGGAGAAATTTTGTGAAAAAAGTATTATCAATCATTCTTGGTGGTGGCGCGGGTACTCGACTTTACCCACTAACCAAACTCCGCGCTAAACCAGCAGTACCAGTGGCGGGGAAGTACCGCTTAATCGATATCCCTGTTAGCAACTGCATAAATTCCGAAATATTCAAAATCTACGTCCTGACACAATTCAACTCAGCTTCTCTGAATCGCCATATCGCCCGTACCTACAACTTTAGTGGCTTCAGCGAAGGCTTTGTGGAAGTGCTAGCCGCACAGCAAACGCCAGAAAACCCCAACTGGTTCCAAGGTACAGCCGATGCTGTGCGTCAGTATCTCTGGCTGTTGGAAGAATGGAATGTAGAGGAATATCTGATTCTCTCAGGGGATCACCTCTACCGCATGGATTACCGTCTGTTTATCCAGCGTCATAGAGAAACGGGTGCTGATATCACTCTCTCAGTCATCCCCATAGACGAGCGCCGCGCCTCAGATTTTGGTTTAATGAAAATTGACGATTCTGGTAGGGTTGTTGATTTTAGCGAAAAACCTAAAGGCGAAGCCCTAACCAAAATGCGCGTCGATACCAGTATCCTGGGATTGACAAAAGAACAGGCCCAGTTACAGCCTTACATCGCCTCAATGGGGATTTATGTCTTTAAAAGAGATGTTTTGATCAAGTTGTTGAAAGAATCTTTAGAACGGACGGATTTTGGTAAAGAAATTATTCCTGATGCTTCTAAAGATTACAACGTTCAAGCTTATCTATTTGATGACTATTGGGAAGATATTGGAACAATTGAAGCATTTTATCATGCCAACTTAGCACTGACTCAGCAACCCCAGCCACCCTTTAGTTTCTACGATGAAGAAGCGCCAATTTATACCCGCGCTCGTTACTTACCTCCGACTAAACTTTTAGATTGCCACATCACAGAATCAATTATCGGCGAAGGTTGTATTCTGAAAAATTGCCGCATTCAACATTCAGTATTAGGAGTGCGATCGCGGATTGAATCTGGCTGCGTCATCGAAGAATCTTTGCTCATGGGTGCAGATTTTTACCAAGCTTCTGTAGAACGCCAATCTAACGTAGAAAAAGGTGACATTCCCGTAGGTATTGGTACTGACTCGATTATTCGCGGTGCAATCATCGATAAAAACGCCAGTATCGGTCACGATGTCAAAATTATCAATAAAGATAATGTGCAAGAAGCTGACCGCGAAGGTCAAGGTTTCTACATCCGCAGTGGTATCGTTGTCGTGCTAAAAAATGCTGTAATTCCTGATGGAACCATCATTTAGTCATTAGTCATTAGTCATTAGTCATTAGTCATTAGTCATTAGTCATTAGTC
>NZ_JABXKM010000133.1 GCF_017115025.1 Nostoc sp. NOS(2021)
CCCATGCCCCATTCCCAATTCCCAATTCCCAATTCCCAGAAAAAATTAAACAATTGTTATAAGAGAATGACTATACTTCTCATTGAGATACTTTAACAAATATGAGGAAAATTATTTGAACCAGATAATTTCTTAAATTGACTTCTAGTCAGCCTTGAGAAAAAGGGCGACATTGCATGAACTGGAACAGCCAGGAAATTTAATGTCGCCATATAGCCAAAACATTCTCATAAATGTTACAATTATTAATAAGGCTCCCATAAAAAAATGTTTAAGAAGCTACCTTTTATCTAACTGTAGATACTTGTGAAAAGTAGGAAATAACTGTAAGTTTTAGCAGTTAAGAAACCTAGATTTGATTATTATGAGCAGCCGAGTTTCTCGGGCGCGTAAGTTGCAAACCATAGCATGGGTTCCCAGTCTGACTGGGTAGCACCCTAATAAAGCATCTATCCCTTAATGACCCTACCGCCAAACCCATCATTACCAAAGAGTAGCGCCATGAAGACCGCTCAGACAGCCACAGACCTCGTGCGGACTTACCTGCGTGAGATTGGCCGTGTGCCACTCTTAACCCACGAGGAAGAGATTTTCTATGGTAAACAGGTGCAACGTTCCTGCGCTTTGCACGAATCAAGGGAAAGTCTTGCCAGCCAGTTAGGTCGTCAACCGACTCTAGAAGAGTGGGCCAAAGCGACAAAGCTAGAATCAGCAGAGTTGAACGAAGCGATCGCTGATGGTGAAATTGCCAAGCGCAAGATGGTAGAAGCCAATTTGCGGCTGGTAGTGTCCGTTGCCAAAAAGTACATCAAGCGCAACGTCGATTTACTGGACTTGATCCAAGAAGGTAGTATTGGTATGCAACGGGGCGTAGAAAAGTTTGACCCCACCAAAGGGTACAGATTTTCTACCTATGCCTATTGGTGGATTCGCCAAGCGATCACTCGTGCAATAGCCGAAAAAGCTCGTACTATTCGGCTGCCTATCCACATAACCGAAAAATTAAATAAGATTAAAAAGGCACAGCGCCAATTATCTCAAAAGTTGGGACGCGCTCCCACAGCTGGTGAGCTAGCTGAAGAATTAGAATTGACCCCCAAGCAAGTGCGAGAGTATCTAGAAAAGGCGCGTTTGCCCCTTTCCTTGGATTTGCGGCTGGGTGATAATTACGACACCGAACTTGGAGAAATGCTGGAAGATCCAGGAGCATCTCCCGAAGAGTTTGTCATGCAATCTTCCTTATCTTATGACTTAGATCGCCTGATGGGTGACCTCACGCCACAACAGAGGGAAGTGATCACGTTGCGCTTTGGCTTAACTGATGGGCAAGCCCTGACGCTGGCTAGAATTGGTGAAATACTGAACATCAGCCGGGAACGAGTTCGGCAAATTGAGCGGGAAGCCTTAACCAAACTTCGCAAGTCTAAAGCCAACATGGATGAATATTTGGCAAGTTAGTCATTTGTCATTAGTCATTTGTCATTAGTCCTTTGTTATTTACAAAAGACTAATGACCAATGGGTGAGAAAATACGCTGACTTTGGTACGGTTACACCTACTTCCACTCTTACGGTAGGCTGTTACATTAGTTGACAGGAAGACAAAATAACTAGCTAAGTCAAATCCAAAACAGGCATTTAGTATTCAAATCACAAGCACCGCAGCCAGCAGTGGTAGTTAAGGAGCTAAAAAATGAATAACCCATCCAATCGTGTCTCAGAATTTTTTAATAGCGAATCAGAAACTAGCGATTTACTATGGCAGTACGTTAAATCCTTGAGTCCAGAGACAGTTACCCAGCTATCCAAACCCACGTCTGCCGAAGTCTTTCAGGTAATGGAACGTAATATTACCGGACTGTTGGGAAATCTACCTTCAGAACACTTTGGTGTTACTGTAACCACAAATCGAGAAAATCTGGGTCGGCTTCTCGCTTCTGCGATGATTAGTGGTTATTTCTTGCGTAACGCGGAACAGAGAATGAGTTTTGAAGTGGCCGTACAAGGATCTGAAACCAACAACAGCGAAGTTGACTAGAAATATAAAATTTAGGAAATTTAATATTGTTCGGCTGATACCTAGTCACAGTCACGGCAATATGAATTTAAAGTAAGCCTCTGCGAAATCTTTGCCCCTAATTCCCAATCATGCATCAGGTCAGTCTTTTTAAAAAATCCAAAATACTAAGGAATTAAGGTGGAAATACAAACGCATAGGCGCTTCGCTTTCGCTCAGTGTAGGAACCCGGAGTTTTTAGATTTGGTTATCTGTGAACTCATGTAATTTGGTAATTAGTTCAACTAGAGGCATATTTCTAAATGATTAATAGAGATTGGTGAATAAACTAACAGAGGTAGAGGACATTCACAATAGAGACAAATTCATAAATACAAACTCGGCAGAGTTCAAACTAGTCTGCCGAGTTTTGTTATTAGAAGTTAGTATCCCTCGTCATCCCGTATTAACCGCTCTAGAGTATCTACCCATACGTTTTCTTCACTATCTAATGCCTTTGGATCAATTCTTTTCAATTCTTGCTTAAAATCTTCGATTTCTTCTTCAAAGTTTTTGACTAACAATAAATTTTTACCATAAGCAACTATAGAAGCTGCAAGTTGTTGAATGCTTGAATCAAAAAAAATAATTGATAAATTGCTTGGATTGATTGATACTATTTCACCTTTATTTTCTAAATTAAGGCATATTCGAGAAGATAAAGCTACTTCTGAGTTAAATAAAAAGTATTCATCAACTCCCAATATTCTTACCTTTCTCCCTATATCTGATAAGCTAGCATTGTTATCCAAACCAATTTCACTGAGAAAAATCATTCTTCCTATTACTTGAGAAGCACTTTCATAACCAATAGTGTGGAGTTGCCCTAAATGCCTTCTTGCAGATTCATCAATTTGAATATCTTCGTAAATTGGCTCAAAATCCATTGAGAATCTAAAATGATCAACTATATGTGGGAATCCTATCTTCAAGATAAATTCTCTGGTCTCATTAGGAAGGCTAATATTATGTACCCTCTCGGCATTTGCGTATACTAGATTTTTTTTGCCAAAAACTTCAACTATTTCATCCTCTAAAATCATAATTTACACTTACTTTAGCTATTCAAAATCTACCCCATATTTTACGAAGTCTTGATATTTTCGTGTTCTCTAAGAATTATTAATACCAACCTTTGTACGGATATGAATAGTACATTAATGTACCATTCGCAAAAGTAGTTACTCATGTCCCTTATCTCCCCAATTAACAATGAATGAAACCAGTTCTTTCCCACCCCATAAAATCATTGGTGTTGCAGTAATTTGGAATGACCAAAAGCAAATTTTAATCGATCGCCGTCGTCCAGAAGGAGTGATGGGTGGTTTGTGGGAATTTCCTGGTGGTAAAATTGAGCCTGGTGAAACTATCCAAGAGTGTATTCAACGGGAAATTTCCGAAGAACTGGGAATAGTGATTGAAGTGGAAGAGCATCTGATTACTATTGACCACACTTATACAGACTTGCGCGTTACCCTCACAGTACATCACTGCCGCCATGTTACAGGTGTTCCCCAAGCTTTAGAATCCGATGAAATTCGCTGGGTAACTTTGGAAGAACTGGAGCAGTTTACTTTTCCGAAAGCAAATATTCAAATTATTGCTGCGTTAAAAGGGAGTGAGGGAGTGAGGGAGGAGAATTAGGAATAAGAATTAAATAACATACAATTTTATGTCTCTGGCTTACCTCACCCTCAATCCCTCTCCTTATAAAGGAGAGGGAAGCTAGATACAGGATGAAGTTTTGCATTTTATTTAATCCACGTTCCTTAGTAACCAATGCCCAATGCCCAATGCCCAATGCCCAATGCCCAATGCCCAATGCCCAATGCCCAATACCGTAACAATCTATTAATTGCATCAGGTTGAGTCCCGCAATTTTCTACAATAGGCGCAGGGACTTTGATTTAAGGTGTCAGCAAATAAATGCCTAAAACCGTTGCCGATGTGATGAGCCGCGATCCTATTGTCGTCCGGGCGGAAACTCCACTGAAGGAAGCTATCCAAATTCTCGCAGAACGCCACATCAGCGGACTACCTGTTGTGGATGATGTCGGTAAAT
Source organism: Nostoc sp. NOS(2021) (assembly GCF_017115025.1). Lineage (GTDB taxonomy): Bacteria > Cyanobacteriota > Cyanobacteriia > Cyanobacteriales > Nostocaceae > Nostoc. Next base: position 4,118 of record NZ_JABXKM010000133.1, read on the forward strand.
TGGTGGGCATTATCTCAGAAACCGATTTGATGTGGCAAGAAACTGGTGTTACTCCACCTGCGTACATTATGTTTCTTGATAGCGTTATCTATTTAAAAAATCCTGCTACTTATGATCGTGACTTGCACAAGGCTCTAGGGCAAACCGTTGGGGAGGTGATGAGTAAAAACCCGATCGCTATTTCCCCTGATAAAACTTTAAGGGAAGCAGCCACAATCATGCACGATCGCAGCGTTCACCGCTTGCCAGTACTTGACAGCACGGGTCAAGTAATTGGTATCCTCACTCGTGGTGATATTATTCGGGCAATGGCTGCCAGTCAAGATTAGTCATTGGTCATTAGTCATTAGTCATTAGTCAAGAGTTTTTAACACTGAACTGTTGACTAATGACTGTTTTTTACACCTTTGAAAATCAAGGATAACTAAATGAGTATTACTCCGGAGTCTGTTAAGCAATTGCTCAGTTCTGAGGATTTAGGCGATCGCTTACGTGCAGTCAATCAAATCCGCCAGCTGGAACCTGCGATCGGCTTTGAATTGATTCAAACTGCCATTGCCGATCGCAATTCCCGTGTCCGTTACTCGGCGGTGAGTCAAATGGATACACTCGGAACGCAGGATTTACAGTTATCCTTGGATATCTTGCGCGATCGCTTGCTTCATGACTCCGAAGTAGATGTACAAGCAGCAGCAGCAGACTGTTTGGGCGCTCTGAAGTTACGTGAAGCTTTTGAAGATTTGCAACAACTTTATTATACAACCGGTGAATGGCTAATACAATTCAGTATCATTGCGACATTAGGAGAGTTGGGCGATCCACGAGCCTTTGAACTACTCAAAGAGGCACTCTCTTCAGAAAACGAATTAGTCCAAACTGCTGCGATTAGTTCTTTGGGTGATTTGGGAGATTTACAAGCAGTTCCCCTGTTGGCTCCCTATGCTACCAATCCCGATTGGCAAATTCGTTACAGACTTGTACAAGCCTTGGCTCGTTTGGGTAGTGCAGAAGCTAAATCTATATTAGAAACTCTGGCTAATGATGAAATAGAAGCGATCGCACTTGAAGCCAAAAATTCTTTGCAATCAGTTTAAGTCTATTTCAGGTTAAGAAAATTCACCTTTAATATAGATTTGTCTGACAGGATAAAAAAATTCGATCTGGTTGGTAAATTTTGCATTCCAGCCAGATCGAATAGATAAATTAGAGTTACTTTTAGTTGCTAAAAGTAACTTGTTTATATTTGAGGATGGTCTATTGAATGACACTTTTGCGACGGCGAGACATAGCCATTACTGCACCTACTGCACCCAAGCCTAATAAAGCCGCTGGTTCAGGAACGGTAGTTACCGCAAGACCTGTGAAACTTGCATTAATTATTCCACCATTATTGTAAGTTGCTTGTGCATTAGTATCTTGAGTAACAAAAACGATATGTCCTGTTGCTTTACTTCCATCTTCAAAGAGTCCGTTGAAATTAAAGGTTATATCTATTCCTGCATTTCCTGATGCAAATGTTGCTGGATCGAGACTGGTCAAACTAAGCAGTTTTATTCCATCCAAAGCACCAACATCAATAAACCCGGAAGGTGAAATAAATGGATTTGTTTGGAAGCTTTTGATAAAACCTCTAGAATTAGATGTAAAATCTCCTGTCTGATCTGTAAGTAAAATTGCTCCTGGATCGGGAAGAAAGTTTACAGAGTTTTTGCTAAGAGTGGACAGAGTTACCTTATCAGAAGGATTTCTATCAGAAGTGCTGTAGTTAAAGCCACCAGTGTATGCTTGAGCAGAACCAGCAGAGGTAAACAACCCAGCAGTAGCTAAGGGGATTGCAGCAGTCAAAGCTAAAGTTGCATTTAGTAATTTAGATTTAAAACCAATCATTGTCGTTTTAGGCTCCTAGTAATAACTTTAAATCAGAGCAATTGCTTTACTTTCAATCTCAGTAATTTATGGAAAATACTGTCAGTGAAAGCGAAACTTGCGTGATGTATTTCTTATCTCCATAAAATCACATAGATTTAGAGCCTGCAAGATTTACTTAGTGGTCTTCATCACATCTTTAATGCATTACTATCCTTCATGAAATTTTAATTCCTTATATATCTGCACTTTGTATATCTTTCATTTCATAGGGTTTAAATTGTTCGCGATCGCTCTGACTTTAAGAAAGATCATTTACGTATAACCAATGTAATGATGATTTTTAATACCTAAATTTACTTAGCCATCTTTTAAATAAATGCAGTATGCAGTGTATCTACAATCTCTCCAGTTACTAATATTTAGTGAAACGGTTCCTCTCGTAGAATAAATGGGAGGAACCGCTGTATTTGTTTACTATGGATAATCTTTGTTATCAAATTGAATGTTTGTAATAAATAGCGGCTCTCCTAGACTAGTTATAGAAAATTAATACTTGATATCAGGTTAAGTCCTTATATAGTATGGGATTCAAGAATCAGAAAGCATATTTTCATTAAATCTAGAACTTACGCACTTTACAGATTGACCATCATGTGAATGGCAGGCTTTTTAAGCTAAAAGTCTTGCCCTGCCTCGTTCCCAGGCTCCGCTTGGGAATGCGATCAACTAGGCTCTGCCTCCCATCAAACCAGGAGGCAGAGCCTCCCATAAGAGCATTACAAGGCTAGAGCCTTGTAACGAGACGTAATTCACAGTTAGTTGTCTCTGTCAATGCGTAAGTCCTAAAATCTTTGATTCTATTTTAGCGAAACCTAGCTATATCAGGTGTTTTAGGTGTTTTTTAGTATTAATTTATCAAACGAAGTCTAGGAGAGCCTAAATAGCTAACTGCTAGCTATTACCGCCGTTCTCAAATCTGTCAGATTTTTCAAATGCTAAGAGCCAAATACCTGTGGCCAAGTTGTGACAACAAAAACTACAACTGCGGCGATCGCTAACAACCCTTGAATCAAATTTCCAACCAAAGACCCGACTACAATTCCTATACCCGCCTTAACTGCCAACCCAAATTCACGTCGGTAAAGGTACTCACCAATAATTGCTCCCAAAAGCGGCCCTAGTAAAATTCCTAACAATGGGCCTCCAAAAGGTAACGTTGGCAATAATCCCAAAAATCCCACCACCAAACCGACAATTGCGCCAATTTGCCCCCACTTGCTAGCTCCCGCTTGTTTTGCTCCCACATAACTAGCTAAAAAATCCACTCCGACACTCAGCAGTAAAACTAGAACTGTCACAATTAGGGGAATCTTGATAGCTGCAAAGGAACTACTAACGATTCCCCAGACGATAATTGCAATTAAAATTAAGCTGCTCCCAGGAATAGCTGGAACTACAGCACCGATAACACCCACAACCATTACGGCAATTAATAGCCAATAAATAATTTGCATAGATAAAATTGTAAATTTCCGAGTAGGGTAGCACAGCTGTCATTAGTGTTAACTTAACGTTAAAAGGGCGGTTAGAAACCGCGTCTACACAGACAAAACTCACCTCCGTGGGTTAAAAACCTTAATTTTCTCATTATCCTATTTAAAAACTCAAAACTAATGACGAGAAAACTATTAACTGGACTGAGTTCAGAAGCCTACGAACACCCCTTCGATCGCAAAGCCTTGGCTTCTTTGCAAAATATGCCCGGTGTCTCCTTACTACTCAAAAAAATTAACGAATACGGTATCGATCGCCTACTCAGGCTACAAAGCCTTGGTAGTGAAATTAGAATTTCGCCCCGTAATTTTCCCCAATTGCATCAGACATTTGTAGAAACCTGCCAAATTCTTGATGTTGTTCCACTTCCCGAACTGTATCTATTTCAAGGCACTGGTCACATTGAAACCTACATTGTTGGGGTGGAAAAACCCCTTGTTGGTATCAATTTAGATGCAATGGAGTGGCTTGACGCGGATGAGTTGCTTTATGTTTTCGGACACGAAGTCGCTCGCATCAAGAGTCAGCATATGGTGTATCACCAAATGGCAATTGTTATGCCAACTTTAAAAAATTTGTTGAGCAGTACCACACTGGGGATTGGTGGCTTGGTAGCTGGTGGAATGGAACTGGGTCTGTATAATTGGCGGATGATGGCTAGGTTCACTGCTGATCGGGCTGGTTTGCTGGCTTGTCAAGATATTGACGTAGCAACTACTACATTGATGAAACTCGCGGGTTTACCACACGAGTACTTAACTACTGCTGTAATCGAAGATTTCCTCGTGCAAGCCCGTGAGTTTGCATCCAATAACTTAGATACTGTCGATAAAGTCACCAAAATATTAAGCTATACAGAATCAGGGCTTTCTTGGGTAGTTATGCGGGCTGGCGAGTTATTAAAATGGGTTGATTCAGGGGAATATGAGAATTTAATTCAACAGAAAAATTTAAAGACACCGGAAGAACCGGAAGAAAAAGAAGAAAAAACACCGCAAGAAAAGGAAAGGTGGAATTTTTTGACTTCTTGGTAATTGAATTTTAGATTTTAGATTTTAGATTTTGGATTAAATTTTTCAATCTAAAATACGCTCGTGATGCTCAATGACTTGCTAATGCTGTGCTATCGGCAATTCAAAATCCTTTCATTGAGCGTGGGGTCATATCATGTGCGCTTAAAGACTTATCGTTTAGGCTGACGCGGGGACGCGGAGAGATTTTAATGATAAGTGATTAGCCGGACTTGATATCAATCTAAAATCCAAGTTGTGCTTCCAGCGCACCAAAGGTACAACCCAAAATCTAAAATTGGCTGACTTCTAAACTAGCGAACACCCTAAGTATTAAGAGTCACAGCAAGTTTATCAGCAATTGCTGCAATCCAGTTTTCATCTTGTTTGGTGTAACTGCGAGGAGCATTGGCTCCCAAAATTAGCGCACCTTGGTTGCCAATAGGTTGACAAATTACACCTTGAGTATTTTCTGGTAAATAATCAAATTCAAGCCTACCTGGATATATTTTTAGAGCAACTAGATAAATCGGCTTTTGTTTTTCGAGTACCTGTTTTAAGATTACTCCTGGTACAACCTCAGATTTAGTACCCAGAATCCCGCGACGCAACAAAACTTTACCTTGATAAAAAACTACAAGCGATCGCGTTACTGTATTAGTCAACAATAAATGAGATGCCCAGGCTAGCTCTGTTTTCACGGCTTCTGGTAAATCTGCTGCAAGTACAAAACCTTCTTCTCCAATTAGTTCTACAATATCAGGCGATCGCGGCTGAACTTGCTGCCAAATTAAACCCGTCAAAATTAACACCGCACTCAAAATCACGCCCACCACATCACCACGCGATTGAGACTGAGTTAGTTCCGATGTCAATAAACGGTTAATCAGCAAAAGCACAGCGCCTAGCCCACCCACCACAATGGGCAGACGCCGCAAAACTCGATTAGGATCAGATTTAGTCATTAGTTATTGGGCAAACAGGGCATTGGGCATTAGTTATTAATTATTCTCCTCTGCTCCCCTGCTTCCCTGCTCCCTCATCTCCGCCTGCTCCCTTATCTCCTCACTCCTCCCCTGGTTCAATAATCCGCTGGAAAAGATAACCAGTACCCCGCGCTGTGAGAATCAATTCTGGGTTGCTAGGATCATCTTCTAACTTTGCCCGCAAGCGGGATATATGTACATCTACTACGCGGGTATCCACATGACGTTCTGGTGTGTAACCCCATACTTCCTGCAAAATTTCCGAACGAGAAAAAGCTTCTCCAGAGCGACTGACTACCAACTCTAATAAGCTGAACTCCATACCCGTCAATCGAATTCGCTCATCGCCTTTGTAGACTTGTCGCTTATTCGTATCGATTTTAATATTAGCGACATGGATCACCCCAGAACTGGGAATGCCAGAACCACTGGTTTTGTCTACCCGCCGTAGCACCGAGCGAATTCTAGCTTCTAGCTCCTTGGGGGAAAATGGTTTAACTACGTAGTCATCTGCACCCAATTCTAGCCCAGTGATGCGATCGGCTACATCACCCAAGGCTGTTAGCATAATAATGGGGACATCTGATTCTTTTCGTAATTCTTGACATACACCATAGCCGTCTAGCTTTGGCATCATTACATCCAAAACTACCAGGTCAGGATCAGTTTTGCGAAAAGTTTCCAAAGCCTCTTCCCCGTCGCCAGCCGTCACTACATCGTAGCCAATCATGGAAAGGCGCGTTTCCAAAATCCGGCGAATGCTGGCTTCGTCGTCTACCACCAAGATTTTTTCTTTATGGCTTTCCAAGTTTCTCAAGGCTCCTTGACTAAAAATTTACATGATTAATTTTTAATACCATAATATTAAGATATCATTCCATGAAATGATTTGGAAAAAGCTCTAGATACTACTATGATTGGTTTTTAGTTTTTTTCAAGAATTAAGTAAATATTAAGATTATTTAATAAGATTTAAGAATGGCAAAGCCAAAAACCTTTTTTGTTTGTAACGAATGTGGAGCAGAATCGCCCCAGTGGTTTGGTAAGTGTCCAGCTTGCGGCACTTACAACTCTTTGGAAGAACAAATTTCTATCCAGTCATCAGTAGATGTACCCAGTCGGGGGGGAGTGAGTAGTTGGCAATCAACTCAAACCAATGGCAAATCTCACGCTAAACCAGCTAAAGCGCGAGCCTCCTTAACATTTGACCAAATTACCGATCGCCAAATTGCCCGGTGGGAGTCTGGTTATGGAGAATTGGATCGGGTACTTGGGGGTGGGGTTGTCCCTGGCTCTATGGTGCTGATTGGTGGTGATCCCGGCATCGGTAAATCGACTTTATTGTTGCAAGTATCAAATCAATTAGCACAGAAATATCGCATCCTTTACGTAACTGGTGAAGAATCGGGACAGCAGGTAAAATTACGAGCTTCTCGTTTGGGAGTATCGAAAAGCGTAAGTATAATTAACGATGCTCAGGCAACAGTGGTAGTAGATCCTACACTACCCATAGACCCTGATAGTATAGGCGCAGATTTATATGTACTGCCGGAAACAGATTTAGAAGAAATTTTACGGGAAATAGACTCTCTAAAACCCAACGTGGCGGTGATTGATAGTATCCAAACTGTGTTTTTTCCCGCTTTGACTTCTGCGCCTGGTTCTGTGGCTCAAGTACGGGAATGTACGGCAGCACTGATGAAGGTAGCGAAGCACGAAGATGTCACCATGCTGATTGTGGGACATGTCACCAAAGAAGGAGCGATCGCCGGGCCGAAAGTCTTAGAACATTTAGTAGATACGGTGTTGTATTTTGAAGGCGATCGCTTTGCTTCTCATCGGTTATTACGGACAGTAAAAAACCGCTTCGGCGCAACTCACGAAATCGGCATCTTTGAAATGGTAGCGGAGGGACTAAGGGAAGTCTCCAATCCCTCAGAGCTATTTTTAGGCAACCGTGACGATCCCGCTCCCGGTACTGCCATTGTCGTAGCTTGCGAAGGAACTCGTCCCATCGTTGTCGAGTTGCAAGCCCTTGTAAGCCCCACTAGCTACCCTTCCCCTCGGCGGGCTGGAACTGGCGTAGACTACAACCGCTTAGTGCAAATTCTCGCCGTCTTAGAAAAACGGGTGGGAATTCCGATGTCGAAATTGGATTCCTACGTTGCTTCTGCGGGTGGGTTGAATGTGGAAGAACCGGCGGTAGATTTGGGAATTGCGATCGCGATCGTTGCCAGTTTCCGCGATCGCATAGTTGATCCCGGTACAGTATTAATCGGTGAAGTTGGGCTAGGTGGACAAGTGCGATCGGTTTCCCAAATGGAACTGCGGTTAAAAGAAGCTGCTAAGTTGGGATTTAAACGAGCGATCGTGCCAAAAGGAACAAAATTTCCCGACCTTAATATTGAGATTTTGCCAGTATCTAAAGTAATAGATGCGATTATCGCCGCTATCCCGCATCAGGAATTGACAGCCGACGATTTAGAACCCGATGAAGATGAGTAGATACGTTGCACGCAAAGTCTCTACATTTAGCTCTTACTAAAGGAAAACCCACCATGACAGTTACCCAAGACTATCAAATCACTTGGGAAAAACTACCCGATGATTACAAACTGCCAGATGATCCAGTGGACAACATCAACCAACCAGCCTTAGCCGCAGCACTTACAGAAAGCTTAGAACTTGCCGGAAAACTTCCACCCAATGCCCTCACGCCAACTAATTACGGCATCTGCGCCACACTAAACGGCAAAATCGTCGTTAAAGCTCCAGACTGGGCGTATATTCCTAAAATTGGCGTTGATAGAGAAGAAGTAATACGCAGTTACACCCCTCAACTACAGGGTGACATTCCCGTAATTGTGATGGAATTTATTTCCGATACACAAGAGACAGAGTATTCTATCAAAGCGACATATCCCCCAGGAAAATGGTTTTTCTACGAGCGCATCTTAAAAGTACCAAACTACATCATCTTTGAACCAGATAGCGGCAGTGTCGAAATGTATCGCTTAGAAATCACAGAACAGTACATTTTGCAAGAGCCTGATGAAAATCAACGCTACTGGATAGCGGAAATGAATCTTTACCTTGGGGTGTGGCAAGGTACTCGTGAAAATCGCGCCGGAAACTGGTTGCGGTGGTGGGATGAACAAGGAAACCTTCTGCTTTGGGGTGGAGAATTAGCCGAACAGGAACGACAGCGTGCTGAACGACTAGCAGCACAATTGCGGGCAGCGGGGATTGAATCAGAAGTGTGATCAAATGTTTTAAGAAAAATTGAAAGTCACTGAATCCCCGGCTTGTTTGACAAGTCGGGGATCTTATTTCTCAAAAATGATTAAGTACGGCTGAATACCAGTTGTTAGGCTGAGGGTTTGAGTGCGATCGCTATAAGTTTATTACGATTGAATATACTGCTTATTATAGGCTCCATCAGAATTGCCTAAAGTTTACCTTGCTAAACGCTCTAGTAATGAAACAAATCAAAATTATTATCGAAAAACATTCTGACGGTTATGTTGCCTATCCTATTGGTATAAAAGGGGCGATAGTTGGTCAAGGTGATACTTATGAAGAAGCCTTAACCGATGTCAAGTCAGCTATTCGCTGCTACATTGAGATATTTGGCAAAGAAATGCTCGAAGATGACTCACCAGTAATTGAGGCTTTTCTGACAGAAGCAGAGGTGGCTATTTAATGCCGAAGTTTCCTGTCGATGCTCCGAAGAAGAGAGTTATAAAAGCATTTGAGTTGTTGGGGTTTCAGATTGTTCGGGAACGTGAACATATGATTTTTACAACCAAATGATTGGGAAAAAGTGCGTCAACGCATCCAGCAAATATGGTCTGATCTTGAAGAATAAAAGATATGACTTCTTCTCCCCATTACATCCCTCAATCTGATCCCCCGCTTCCTCCTTGGGAAACACTACCAACGATGTATGATTTACCAAGTGACAACCCAGAGGAACCAGGTTTGCCAGACGATTTTCACTTTTTACAACCCTTATTTTTATACTTAACTTTTCAGCCAATTAACTGGAATCCAGAATTAGTTTACAGTGCTGCTGACCTGAATCTCTACTATGATATCCAGCATCCTTTATGGTATAAACGCCCAGATTGGTTTGGTGTGGTAGGGGTAGGAAAATTATATAAAGGGCAGGACTTACGGTTAAGTTATGTAACTTGGCAAGAGCCAGCAAATCCCTTCGTGGTTATTGAGTTATTATCTCCAGGTACGGAAGACGAAGATTTAGGCACAAGAACAGAAAGTGCAGCAGATAAACCTCCTAGCAAATGGGAAGTTTATGAACGAATTTTGCGGATTCCCTACTATGTTGTTTTTAGTCGCTACACTAATGAACTTCGGGCTTTTCAGTTAGTAGGCGGTCACTATGAACCGATGAATTTAACTCATGGATGCCTACTAATGCCAGAGATAAATTTAAGTTTAGGCTTATGGCAGGGTTCATTTCGAGATATTGAAAGGTTGTGGTTAAGGTGGTTCACTTTAGAAGGAAAATTAATTCCCGCACCTACAGAGGAAGCTGTTGCTGCAACTGAACGAGCTATCATTGCGGAACAAGAAGCTACAGAAGCTAAACAAGAAGCTGCTCAAGCTAAACGAAAAGCAGAAAAATTAGCAGAACGTTTGCGTCAATTAGGCGTGAATCCTGATGAACTAGATGAATTATTGTAGCTTCAGGAGTCTTTTCTGATATGCAGCAGAATTTTCTGCTTTTGAGGAATCACACGTACTGAAAACTTTCATAGCCGATGCCGAGGCAGCTATTTAATAACAATATTTGCTCCCAGAAAGATTAACTTTTGAGAGCGATCGCATATTCATCACTTGAAATACATATAATATCTCCTTCGGGAAGTCTATAGCAACGTCAGTTTTTCTGAAAAACTATGATATCGCCCTATATCCTTACTCTTCCAAAGCTCAGTGCCAATTGGGTTACTAGGGGTAAGATAAGGTTCAACAGCGAATCAATCCAAAAAGCAATGCCCAGAGTACTCGCAGATATTACCGCAGACCCTGGTTATGTTCTGACTGCTAAAATACCTAAATATAAGTACTATGGGAAAACTACTCAGGTAAAAATTGTCTATTTGGTCACACAAGACCATCAAATGATTGTAGAAAAGTGTATTTCCTTGTGTTGATAGTGGTGCTAACCTCAATTTTAGGGATGTTATCAGCCTTTATCTGCTAGAGTTTCTGACTTTCAGCAAACTAGATAATCTATCAACAATAAAATCGCTAGGAGTGCGATGAGATGTCACAGTCCCCTATGACAAGACCAGAAATAGCTGCTGGAACTCTAATCGATAACCGCTATATTATCCAAAAACTTCTGGGACAGGGAGGATTGGGGCGAACTTACTTGGCGTTTGACACTCGTCGGTTTAATGAAGCTTGTGTTCTCAAAGAGTTTGCGCCCATTGGCACAGGGGAGAGTGGACTGGAACAATATCGCAACTTATTTAAAAGAGAGGCAAAAATTCTTCATCAATTGCAACATCCTCAAATTCCCAAGTTTTTGGCTTGCTTTGAAGGAGATGGTCGGTTATTCCTAGTACAAGAGTATGTTGACGGTAAAACATATTCTAGGCTGCTGGGAGAACTTCAACGTCAAGGAAGAAATTTTTCTGAAGAGGAAGTTATACAGTGGCTAAAGAATCTGCTGCCTGTTTTGGAATATGTCCACCAGCACAACATCATCCATCGAGATATTTCTCCTGACAATATCATGTTACCTGATGGCAAGGATCTGCCAGTGCTGATTGATTTCGGTGTCGGTAAGCAAATTGCTGACATGAACGAGGGGAGAAGTTCCAACCACCAAGTGACCTTTGTTGGCAAAATGTCTCTTGTAGGCAAAGTGGGATATGCTCCTCGCGAACAGATTAGCTTGGGTTTATGTTCCGCGTCTAGTGACCTTTATGCTTTAGGAGTAACAGCTATTGTACTACTCACAGGTAGAGATCCATCTTTACTAATGGATCAGTACTCCTTAGAATGGAACTGGCGTTATTATACCTATGTTACTGATAGGTTCGCTCAAGTACTCGATTGCATGTTGGCAGATAGACCTAACAAGCGATACCAAACAGCCAAGGAAGTTCTTATAGATTTAGAGCGGATTGGAGAACCAGAAGTGGCAATGTCTCCTGCAATCATGCTGGATGATTTGCCTGCTACGCTATTTAACCCGGAATTTCAGGCTATGTCGCCAATATCCCCGTCATACAACCAATCTGGAGAAACAATTTTTAGTTCATCTAGTTCACCTGCTAATCCGCAAATTGGTCGAATTGAACAACAACAACCTTCATTCCAACCAGCATTTATCAAACGTTGTCAGCAAGAGTTAGCCTACCACATCGGACCAATGGCAAATCTAGTTATGGAAGAAATATTAGCTCAAAATCCTTACATTTCACCTGACGAATTTATTGAACTAATAGCCAGGGAAATTCCTAACTTTCAAGCAGCTTTTGAATTCAAAAAAAGCTTATTATCATAGGGATTTGAACAATTTTAAATTTTGTTAGCGCCACGGAGAGCGAGTCCGCGTACCCCTACTAGACAAGCAAGCTACGCGCAGCGTCTTGTAGAGAGCGTCATTTTGAATTTTGAATTTGTTAATCCCCTGTACCTCCCTGAGTGCGTTTGATTCTTTTCATTGCCATTTCTAAACTTAACTGCATCCGTTTAAAGGCTTTAGCTAAATTACCAATTTCATCATTAGACATCTGCTCGAATTCAACTTCCATATGTCCGGTACTAACTTCTTCGGCTATGCGAGTCATGCGTTTAAGAGGCATAACAACTTGTCGATTTAAGAACAAATTGACTAACAGGATAGTTGCTATAAATATAGTTGATACAATTAGGATAATTAGTAAGGAAGACTGATGTGCCTTATTGATGACATTATTTGCAGGTACTGATATAATCTGAGCGCCGACAATATCATTAAGCTTCCACCCAAATCCATTAGCTGCACCATAAAGAGTAATCATACTTTGAGGTGCAACATCAGGTGTGCTATGACACTTAAGACAGCTTTCTTCAGAAATTGGCAGCGGACGAGCAATATAAAAGATATCCCCACCAGGAATTGAGCGAAATCCACTCACTTCTTTAAGGTCTGATTTATTTCTGAACCTTTCTACAATTTCCGTCTCAAAACCGTCAGCCTTATCCCGAAGATTTGTGGGATTGAGAGTTGCTTCTTTATAAAAGAAATCACGGTAGTTTGTTGTTTTCCGTAAAATCTCAAACACCTCCCGTGCTGAGTATGCAGGCACACTTTGCGGCAAAAACTCAGTTGCCAATTTATCAGCTAGCTCTGGATTCACTTGAGTACTGGTGTATTTACGAACAGAACTCATTGTTTCCATGAGCATGAGAGCAGTTGAGCTAATATCTTGTTTAGCATTCTCCCTGAGCAAAGAAGAAAGAGCAAATCCACTCAAGCTCAAACCGAATGTCAGAATTACCAGTAACAGAATTGTAAATTTTTGTTTCAGATTGAGATTCTTTAGCATAATTTCTGATTATTTACAAGTCAAATTATTGTGACCAAATATGGCTAAAGTTATCGTTTACTCTAGCATAAGCAATCAATTAAAGATTTTAGTATAAAGGTGATATAGGAATCCGATTTGATTCCTGAACTTACTTGCGTAGGGAGGGAACTCTTAACAGGGAACAAGGGAATAGATGTGTACTGAGTTATTTCAAGAATAAAATACGAGTCTTATAGTTTAGTTAAAACTATTAGGAAACACCCAACTTTGATATTAGTAATTATTGAGGTTAATGAAAATGTTCTTTAAGTAATTAAGTTCCAAAAAGCGACAACAGCAAAACAAAATTGAATTTCCAAAAATTCCTGTTGGCTGTTTTGATACCGTGCCAAAATAAATACCAGCAATTGTCAAATATTACTAATGGTGTGGAATGCAGGAAAGTCTTTATTCGGTGGACGCTACATTATTGAAAGCCAACTAGGCGAAGGCGGAATTGGCATTACTTATCTTGCCAGAAATCAACGGAATCAACAGCGAGTGATTAAAACCCTCAAAGAAGAAATCCTGAATCATCCCGCCTGGATACTCCACCGAAATAAGTTACGGCAAGACTTCCGTGATGAAGCAGTTCGACTGGCGGTGTGTCACCATCCTCATATAGTACAGATAGAAACCATCTTCGATGAGGGAAATTTGCCCTGTATGGTGATGGATTACATCGAAGGCGAAGACTTAGCACAGCGCTTGAGGCGGATAGGGGTACTATCAGAAGCAGAAGCGTTGCTGTATATCAGGCAAATTGGCGAGGCTTTGACGCTAATTCACTCTAAAGGACTGCTGCATCGGGATCTCAAGCCACGTAACATTATGATCCGCATTGATAAATCAGAAGCAGTGCTGATAGACTTTGGGATCGCTAGAGAATTTATTCCTAATATGATCCAAAGGCATACCGTGTATCGTACTCCTGGTTTTGCCCCACCTGAGCAGTATGAATCAGAAGCGCCACGAGGAGAATATATTGATATTTACGCCCTAGCTGCTACCTTGTATAATTTGCTGACCGCCGTTATTCCGACGAGTGCAGATGATCGGCGTCACAATATTAATTTAGAACCACCACAATATTTTAATCCTAATATTAGCAACAGGGTGAATCAGGCTATTATGTGCGGCATGGATTTGGAGTCAACCTATCGTCCCCAGTCTGTGCAGGAGTGGTTGGATTTATTGGGGACTGATAGTAGGGAGAATGTAACACTAATATCATCTACTTTGGTGATAACGCCTAGATTTAAACCACCTCGACCTGTTGTATTAGATCAACAGAACTGGCAATGTGTACAGACCCTGAAAGGTCATTCTAGTATGGTTCATGCGATCGCCATTAGTCCAGACGGGCAATTTATTGCTAGTGGCAGTAATGACAAGACTATCAAACTTTGGCAACTGGGTACTGGCAAGTTAGTGCGTCAACTGGGTCGTTGGTCTTCTGGTCATTCCAATATGGTTCATTCCGTCGCCTTTAGCCCAATTTCCTCAAACCTTTCTTATCAAGGGGAGTCCGGCAAATCTGCGGGAGTTGCAGACCTGAACCGGGGGATTTTGGCTAGCGGTAGTTGGGATAACACAATCAAATTGTGGGATGCAAACACAGGCAAAGAAATTCGTACTCTCATTGGTCATGCTAATTGGGTGAATTCCGTTGCCTTTAGTCCAGATGGCAAGTTTCTGGCTAGCGGCAGTGCTGACTGCACAATTAAACTGTGGCAGGTACACACAGGCATAGAAATCCAAACTCTTACAGGTCATTCTGACTCAGTTTCATCAGTCGCCTACTCTCCGAGAACGCCAACAACGAATAGTAAGGATAGACAGCTGGTGGCTAGTGGCAGTAATGACTACACCATCAAACTGTGGCAAGTATACACAGGCAGAAACATTTGCACACTTACAGGTCATTCCTTCTTCGTCAACTGTATCGCCTTCAGCCAAGATGGGGAAATTATCGCCAGTGGCAGTGGTGACAACACAATTAAACTGTGGGATGTAAACACAGGTAGAGAAATTCGTACTCTCATTGGTCATTCTGATTCAGTTTGGTCAGTCGCCTTTAGCCAGGATGGGCAATTTCTCGCTAGTGGCAGTTGGGACAACACTATTAAACTGTGGCACGTACACAGTGGCAAAGAAATCAGCACACTTACAGGGCATTCCAACTATATTAGATGCGTTACCTTCAGTCCCAATGGCCAAACCCTAGTTAGCGGTGGTGATGACGACACTATCAAGATTTGGCGACGGGGATAATAAATAATTCATAATTCATAATTCATAATCCATAATTCATAAACCTACAGATAGAACTGCGATCGCCCCAAATTTGTGACAATAATGACGGCAACCGTGATTTTGGAACAATAATTTTTATGGGCTTTGGTATTGGTGATTTATTCTGGATTTTCCTCCTTCTGACTTCTTTGCAACCCCTTTGGCAAAAACGTCAAATAGAATATCGGCGCTTGCGTGCTTTAGAAGAATTCCAGCAAGAACGCAAAAGTCGGGTGATTTTGTTGATTCACCGCCAAGAGTCCCTTAGCTTCCTGGGAATTCCCATATCTCGCTACATTACTATCGAAGACTCAGAACAAATATTGCGAGCAATTCGCCTCACACCGCAAGATGTGCCGATTGACTTAATTTTGCACACTCCTGGTGGTTTGGTTTTGGCTACAGAACAAATCGCCAGAGCGTTAATTCGCCACCAAGCAAAAGTCACAGTCTTTGTCCCCCACTACGCCATGAGTGGCGGTACAATGCTGGCGATCGCCTCTGATGAAATTATTATGGATGCTAACGCTGTCTTGGGGCCAGTTGATCCCCAATTGGGTAATTACCCCGCAGCGAGTATCCTGAAAGTAGTTGAAGATAAACCCATCAGTGAGATTGATGACCAAACTCTAATTATGGCCGACCTCTCACGCAAAGCAATTCAGCAGGTACAGAGGTTTGTACGAACTCTGCTTAAAGACAGTATACCTAAACAAAAAGTTCTGCCAGAAAATATCGAATCGATTATCGAAGCCTTGACAACTGGGCGCGTCACCCACGACTATCCCATCACTATTGAAGAAGCAACAGAAATGGGGCTGCCCGTAACTGTCGGACTGCCCCATTCTATTTATGATCTCATGGACTTGTACCCACAGCCACAAGGAGGGCGACCCAGCGTGCAGTACATTCCTATGCCTTACAATGACCGCCGTCCAACTCTACCTACACCCAAGGGTAGACCCTTAGAAGAACCAAATCAGATGACTTGATTAGCTCTGGGGTAGGAGTTTTTTGTGGCGACTAGGGTGTAGATGTCGGTGTAGACATCGGTGTAGCTGTCGGTGTAGACATCGGTGTAGCTGTCGGTGTAGCTGTCGGTGTAGCCGTTGGTGTAGCTGTCGGTGTAGCTGTCGGTGTAGACATCGGTTTAGCTGTTGGTTTAGTCGTCGGTTTAGCCGTCGGTTTAGCCGTTGGTTTAGCCGTCGGTGTAGCTGTTGGTGTAGCCGTTGGTGTAGCCGTTGGTGTAGCCGTTGGCTGACTGAAGAGTGTCTTTGCTTCCTCATTCACCTTTTGGCGGAGTGCTAAATTAGCAATTCCAGTTTCTTGCAACTGATATTTCTTCTGATACTCCTTCACCACTTCTTCCGTGCGGGAACCATAAAAATGATCGCGCGGCAGCGGAGGATTTGGCTTCACCACTGCATTCAAATTTCTGTGCAGAATTTTAACGATGTTAGCAGCAAAATCTTGGGTTTTTGCCCCTGCTATCCCATCAACTGGTTTTAGCTTATAACCCGTCTGAAATTCACGAATTGCCTTTTTAGTTTCCTCATCCGTCAAAGCACTATTTGTTACCTTGACGTTATAGCCTAACCCCCGCAATACAGCACGGAATTGCTGGGGCGTATAGCTACGCTGAGGGGCTGCGAAACCTGTGTCTGCAATTACCACACTAGCAGTTATCAGGCAAGTAACAGCAAAGGTCGCGCTTGATTTTCCAAACCCACACCACATACTTAAAACTCCTTTGGATTAAATCAGCAGGATTGTAAAGGTTAACAGCTGCATTTTAAGTTTGTTTAATAACTTTTTTCGCGATTATTTAATGATTTTTGAATAAATTTTGAATTATTTTTGTAAAATTTAACTTAAATTACAAAAACAACTTTATGTCATCTATCCAAAGAAGTATCTTACTATTAGCAGAGATAGTTATCATTTGAATCGAATACACCCCTTGAACACTAAACTCTAGTTGGGTTGCACAGATGTGTATGGGTGTCAATTTAAATCCTGGCGAATAGAATTCGCGGCTATACAAACGTACTCCTTTAGAGAACCCGTACCACTTCGTGGAAGCAAGGTATGCGTAGCGTCTCCGTCAGGAGAAGGGTAAGTCTAAAGAAAAATTGAGTAGTTTAAACCCACGGAGGTGGGTAAAGCCTCGTGTAGACGAGCCAGTGCGTTGGGCGGCGAGCTACTCTTGTTGCACCTGAAGTGGTTTACCCCATGAACGACTGGCGTCGGTAATACCCGATTTCTCCCTTGCGCGTGGTTTCTAACCGCCCTTTTAACGTTAAGTTGACTACTGGGATCTACTCAACTGCAAATTGCTGTAATTTTTTGGAAAGAGCCGAAAATTGATAGATGAAAGAGTTTATATTTCAAATATTCAAAAAATGTATAATATATGACAAAAAATGAAAGACATAAAATCTTCTAAGCAGCGGAATATTTGGTTTGAAAGATTTATGGCAATTACTGCCACCGTAAATTTAGGTTTAGTTTTGTTTGATTTAAGTTACGTACCTGGGCGAGATTTTTACTTGCGAAAACTTCCCCAAATTATTCAGATTTATGACCCAATAAAAGGTATTGAACGCCATCGAGAGACAAAAAATTATTTAGAAATAGTAAAGGCATTAGAAGAACAAGTCAACCAAACAGGATTACAGTCGCCCCAGGTAAATAGCAGGCTAGAGGAAATAAGGCGTCTGAGCAACGAGATGATTGACACTAACCCGTTTGCGGGAGTGAATAAGAGTGGTACTCTGGAAAAAATCAAAAAGCGAATGCGCGATCGCATCGGTAACGAATCTGCAAAACAGTCCTTTGCCACTTTTTGGAGTCAGCCTTATTTATCACAAAAAGGCTGGGTTAAAGAAATTAATTTTTTTGACAAGAGCATCCGCCCTTTGATTGACTCTAACTACTACCGCCAAATCGGGGAAAGTGGCGAATATATTGATGATTTCTGGATTATTGACTTACCTTTTGTGATTTTATTTGGCGTAGAATTGCTGGGGCGTACTTTCTTGCTCAGACGCCAACATCCTGCTTTTAGCTGGTTGGAAGCAGTATTGTGGCGTTGGTACGATTTATTTTTACTACTGCCATTTTGGCGGGGGTTGCGAATCATACCTGTATTAATTCGCCTCGATCAAGCGCGGTTATTGAATCTGCATCCAGTGCGAAAGCAAATTAATCAAGGGATTGTCGCCAATTTTGCCGAAGAACTGACAGAAATTGTAGTGGTAAGGGTAATTAACCAGCTTCAGGGTTCAATTAGGCGAGGTGAGTTAACGCGCTGGCTCTCACAACAGGAAAATTTACGTCCCTACATAGATATTAATAATGTGAATGAAGTGGAAGCGATCGCAGGTCTTTTGCTAAAAACAATCGTCTACGAAGTGCTACCCGATATCCAACCTGCGATCGTTGCCATTTTGCGCCACAATATCGAAACCGTCTTCCATCAAGTCCCCGTCTACCGCAACCTTCAGAACCTCCCTGGTGTGGGACAGGCCCAAACCCAGTTAAGCGAACAGCTGGCAACCCAAATCACAACTAATCTTTACAAAACTTTAGTTAGTGCTGTTGAAGACCCTGTTGGCGCAAAACTCACCAGTCAACTGGTACAAAGCTTCAGCGAAGCCTTGGGAGCGGAAATCAAGGAAAAACACGTACTTTCAGAAATCCAGAGTTTACTTTTTGACTTCTTAGAGGAAATCAAACTCAACTACGTCCAGCGTTTGTCGCAAGAAGATATAGACCAAATTATCGAGCAAACCAGGCAGCTACGAACACAAGTATCAGTTTCATCAGTAGTGAATAAAAGCACCGCTCTCCCAGAGATACGGGAAGGGTAGAGGGACTGGGGACTGGGGACTGGAGATAATTCAGTTCTTAGTCCTTACTAGAGCTTTGCGTAAAATCGTGGGGAATTGAGGGTTGAAATTTAAACGCAGATGCGCTTCGCCTTCCCGCAGGGTAGGGGCGCAGAGGTACGCAGAGAATTCGCTACGAATTAATTGTACTTACTTCCTAGTCCCCAATCCCCAATCCCCAATC
>NZ_JABXKM010000215.1 GCF_017115025.1 Nostoc sp. NOS(2021)
CCCCAACCCCCTCCCCGCAAGCGAGGAGGGGACTATGATGTACCTCATGTGATTAGGAAACGCTATATTGATAGCAATACCCACTCTAAGCCCCTCCATTTCCCATCGCCAACTGTAATTGTGTGGCTAACAGTTTGACATTGGGTTCATAAAGCATTTGACCGTGGTTTCCAGATACCGAAATCACCTTAACAGGCTTTTGAGTATAGGCTTGCCATCCCCAATCGGGTAGATCGTAATCAGAAAAAGCTTGGAGTTCTTGCAAAACAATCTCCTTAACTTCTTGAGCGCGGAATAAAACAATAGGGGCAGAAATTGGATGATTAGGCTGATAATTCGCGTAATTGAGCGTTAGCACTTTCATCACTTTCATATTAGTTTTGAGTAAAGATAGGGTAGAGTGTTCCGGTAAAACATTATGTCGGTACAAATATTCTGCCGCCAAATCCCACCTGGCTTGGTCATCGCTTTGAGCAGCCAAATCATCGTATTTGAGTCCTAAAGAAACTCCCTTTAAGGCTTCAATACGTTGAATTGTTTGCCAAATCCAATCAATATCTGTTCTATTAGTTAAATACTCAGGCTGAGAAACTAGGCCAGCGTCCAAGATAGCTAGTAAACTCACCGTTTTACCTTGCTGTTCCAGTTGGGAAGCCATTTCTAAAGCAACGGCACAACCTGAAGAGTACCCTACTAATATGTATGGACTTTTGGGTTGTTGTTGATGTAATAGCTCAATGAGTTGACTCGCATGGGCTGCTACTGATTCAGGAAGTGGGCTAAGTCCATCTCGTCCTGGAGTTTCCAGTCCATACACTGGATGCTCATTTCCTAAATTGATTGCTAAATCTCGAAAATAGAAGCCGTGTCCGTTTGCGCCAGGTAGAAAAAATAGAGGGGTTGCTTCTCCTTGAGCTTGAAGTAAAAGTAAATCGGAATTTGACTGTTGAACCTCAGAATTACAAAGTTCTTCTGCCAGTTGAGCAATGGTAGGATTCTGAAATAAACTGCTTAAAGAAAGTTGTTGCTCAAACACCTGCTGAATATTATTGAGCAGTTTGATCGCTAATAAAGAATGACCGCCCAAGTCAAAAAAGTTATCATGAATCCCAATCTCTTGACGTTCGAGTACAGCAGACCAAACTTGCGTTAGTTGTTGTTCTAATTTGTTTCGTGGGGCTTCGTATAAGCCTTCAATTACACCATTTGGAAGAGGTAAAGCTTTCCGGTCAATTTTGCCATTGGGAGTTAAAGGTAACTCATTCAGTACGATGATCTGAGCAGGTATCATATAATCGGGCAGACGGGATTTGAGGTGATTTTTCAATTGGGTAGATAAATCAGTAGTGATTCCCGTTAGATATGCAATTAAACTTTGGTTGCTTTCAGTTTTATATAAGGTGACAATTGCTTCTTTAACTGATGGATGTTGTAACAAAATCGATTCAATCTCACCGAGTTCAATTCTAAAACCCCGTAGTTTAATTTGATCGTCAATGCGACCTAGATATTCAAGGTTTCCATCAACCCCCCATCTTGCTAAGTCGCCAGTTTTGTAAATTCGCTCAATTTTACCGAATAAATCAATTTTGATAAATTTTTCGGCGGTTAAATCGGGACGGTTGAGATAGCCTCGTGCCAAACCCACTCCAGCGATACATAATTCTCCAGGTATACCAGGTGGTAAGGGTTGATTGTGAGCATCTAAAATGTAAATGCGGATATTAGATAATGATTGACCAATTGTTGGTTTTTTGCCATTGGGATGACAGAGAGCGATCGCAGCATTAACCGTAGATTCCGTAGGCCCGTAGCAATTAAACAAACGCCGTCCTGTTCCCCACTGTGCCGCCAATTCTGCTGAACAAGCCTCACCACCAACGGTTAGACATTGCAAATCGGGTAAGGTTGCTTGAGGTAAGACAGATAAGGCCGAAGGAGATAAAAAGCTGTGGGAAATCTTGTGATGAGTTAAGAAGTCAACTAAGGTTTGACTGGGTAATAAGGTTTCTTTGTTTGCAAGATACAAGCAAGCACCAGTGACGAAGGTAGTCGCAATTTCAGCAACAGACAAATCAAAACTAAAAGAACCAAACTGAAGCAAACGGCTGTCGTGTTGAACTTGAAAAGTTTCAGCCCAAGCCAAACTTAAATTGACAATTGCGCGATGCTCAATCATCACCCCCTTGGGTCGTCCTGTCGAACCAGAGGTATAAATTACATAAGCCAAATCATTAGGCGTACTTTGGAGACTGGGATTTTCTTTTGACGCTTCGGTAAAAGTTTCCTCATCTAAAGAAATTAGCTGACAGGGTTCTTTGAGGTTAGCTATGGGTAATTTGTCTAATAAGAAGCTTTGGGTTAGCAACACCAATGTACCAGAATCTTCTAACATGAACCCAATCCGCTCTTTGGGATAATTGGGATCAATTGGTACATAAGCACCACCTGCTTTCAGAATACCGAGTAAACCAATAATCATTTCCAAAGACCGTTCAACACAGATACCAATTAAAGTGTCTGCCTGAATTTGGTGATTTTGAATTAGATAATGAGCGAGTTGGTTCGCTTTTTGATTGAGTTGTTGATAAGTTAGGCTTTGGGATTCAAACACCAAAGCGATATTATTAGGGTTTTTCGCAACTTGTTGTTCAAATATCTCAACTAGAGTTTTATCGTGAGGAGAATCGCTTTCTGTTTGATTCCAGCGTTGCAGTTGCAGAAGTTCGGGCACTGTCATCAAAGGGAGAGTATTGATAGGTTGCTGAGGGCAATCAACAATTCCCTTCAGCAAAACTTCAAACTGTTCCGCCATCCTTTGTATAGTACTTTTCTCAAAGAGATCAGTGGCGTATTCCCAAGTTAAATTTAATTGGTTATCAGATTCTATGACTAGAAGTGCTAGGTCAAACTTAGCAAATGGATAGGTTAATGGGAGCCATTGAATATCTAGTTCTGGCAAACTCAGGTCAGGACTTTCATTATTTTCCAGTGCTAACATCACCTGGAATAAAGGGTTATGGCTCATACTGCGTTCTGGTTGCAACTGTTCTACCAAATACTCAAAGGGCATATCTTGATGAGAGTATGCATCTAAACAAGTTTGGCGAGTTTGTTGCAGGAAATCGATAAAGCTTTGTTCAGGCTTGATTTGGTTACGCAGTATCAAGGTATTGACAAAAAAGCCAATTAACCCTTCCGTGTGGCTGTGGGTGCGGTTAGCGATCGGAGAACCAATACATAAGTCTTCTTGGCGACTGTAACGAGAAAGCAGAATACTGAAAGCCGCCAACAAAGTCATAAACAAACTTGCCCCTTGCTGTTGACTTAAAGTTTTAATGGCAAGAGTTAAGTCAGGTGAGAGGGAATAGCGATCGCGATCGCCTCGGTAACTTTGCAATGCTGGACGGGGATAATCGGTAGGTAATTCCAGTAATGGGGGAGCATCTTTGAGTTGATTTTTCCAGTAGTTGATCTGAGTTTCTAATACTTCCCCTTGTAACCAATTTCGTTGCCAGTTTGCGTAGTCGCTGTATTTAATCGGTAAGGGAGCAAGGTTTGGGGTTTGACCTTGA
Source organism: Nostoc sp. NOS(2021) (assembly GCF_017115025.1). GTDB lineage: Bacteria > Cyanobacteriota > Cyanobacteriia > Cyanobacteriales > Nostocaceae > Nostoc. Next base: position 3,576 of record NZ_JABXKM010000215.1, read on the forward strand.
GCAAAGGCGGTATAAACTTGTCGTAACTCACGGACAAACACCCCCATTGACCAGCCGTCGCTAATAATGTGGTGCATATTGATCAGTAGCACGTATTTCTGCTCCTTGAGTTGCACCAGTTTTGCTTTAAACAAAGGGCCAGTATTTAAATCAAACGGTTCTTGAATATGAGCATCAATCAAACGCTGGATATTTGGGGAATCGGAAATCGCTATTGGTAAAACTCTTTCCGAGTCCCCAATCGCCAGTCCCCAGTCCCCAGTCCCCAGTCTCCATTCCCTTAAAACTTCGATGTCATCTAAATTTTTGATCGCAATTTGAGGTTGTCCCGCCACTGTGGGAAAATACATTCGGAGACTGGCATGACGGTTAAGCAGATAAGCCAAACTAGAATGCAGAGCATCAATATTGAGGTTTCCATCCAGTTGCAAAGCCATCGGCATATTGTAACTAGCTGATGACCCTTGAAGTTGCGCTAACAGCCAGAGGCGTTGTTGAGCAAAGGAAAGGGGCTTCGGGACATCATCTGGTAATGTCGGAATTTCCTCTGCCATGACAGTTGTGGCTTTGACAGAATTTAAGAATACTAATATATCTGCTTTGTTGGCTTGAATTTCTTGCTTTAGTTCAGAAGTTAAGGCGTTTTTACTAGTACGAATCCGTAATTTATCATCTTCAGCCCAAATTCGGCAGCCTATGTTCTGCAAACGAAGCATTAAAGAAACCAATTGCTCATTTTTTGTCATAATTGAGTTGGACACAATCAAAGTTGACTGTCGATACAATGAAAGAATTTTGAAGAGTAAATAGTAAGAGGTTTTATAATTTTTAACTCAGTTCGTTTTTCTGGGCGTAGGCGTAGCCCGTAGTAGACATCGCTTCCAATTCTACATTCTCGTAAAGGTCGGAAAAAGGGGCGGTTAGTTTAATGCTTTGGAGTTCAAAGGTTTGGTCATCGGGTGTATAGGTTTGTAGCACCCATAAGCCTTGGTCATTACGGCGGAAGGTTTCAACTCGTTGGTGTTTGGTGTTAACTAAAACGTATTCCTCTAGGCTGTCAATGGTTTGATAGTCGTTGAATTTGTCACCTCGGTCAAAGGCTTCGGTGGAATCGGATAGAACTTCAATAATAAGTTTATAAAAGCGTTTATAGGTGGGGGTTTCTCGGTCTTTAGGGTCGCAGGTGACGATGATATCGGGGTAATAAAAGCGGTTACGTTTTTCAATACGGGCTTTAATATCGGCAAAGTAAACTCGACAGTCTGACCCTCGCAAGTGGTTACGAATCAATAAAGCTAGATTTAGTCCAATGGTGTTATGGGTGTCAGTTGTTCCCGCCATTGCGTAAACTTGACCATCAATATATTCGTGTTTGATGTTGCTTTTTTCTTCTAATTGGAGGTATGCTTCGGGAGTGAGAAAAACGGAATCAGATACGGCAATCATAGGTTTAAGTTAAAGATAAATTTCACTTGACGATGTGTTTTCAGTCGTAGTACTTTAAAGTTCGATTTCCTCTTCATCTGAGTTGAGAGGCTGCATACTTTCGTCGGTGGAATTAACCCAAATGCAGGTATCGAGATAATTCGCTAATTCACTGAGTGTAGGGAATTCAAATACCTTCCGCAGAGGCAGTTCAACTTTGAATTTATCACGGATGCGGGCAATCAGTTGGGTTGCTAATAAAGAATGACCTCCCAAGTTAAAGAAGTTATCATGGCGGGCGATTGCTTCATATTTAAGCAGCTTCGCCCACAATTCGGCAAGCAATTTTTCTGTCGAGGTTACAGGCAATTCAATGTCTGTTGATGAAACGGTTACATTTGGTGCAGGTAAAGCTTTACGGTCTACTTTTCCATTTGGTGTTAGTGGTAGTTTATCTAACACAGTGAAATGGCTAGGAATCATATAATCAGGGAGAGTTTTTTCCAGAAAATCCCGCCATTCGGCTAATAATTCTGGTTCAACTTGGTTGGTGCGATATTGCAACGGTTGATTTGCATAATGTTGCCAAGGTTTCAGCTGCGAATTCTCTCCTTGAGCAAATCGTGGTAGTGTCACCTGTCCAAGAATATTCCTTTGAAAAACAACATCGTAATTAGAAAAGCCTGTGGAACTATATTGGATAAAAGGTGTATAGGGTAAATCTCGCGCTAAAGTTCGGAAGGCTTCGGGTTCTATGCCCGATTGGGCTTGGACAACTGCTGCTTTTAAATCTGAAACAGTACCATCTAATTGGGCGATTTCTTCTAACAGCACCATTTCTGAAGTCAAACGCGCATTCGGAATATTCTTGATGCTTAGTAAATCTGGTTGCTGAGTTGTTAAAATTCGCTCGATTGTTTCCAGATTGAGTTGCTCAGTTTGCCAATCTAACCATTGTGATTCTGTGACGGAAGTATCTATTTGATCCAAATGTAAAATAACGTCATAACGAAAACGGCTCATTTCCGTCTGAACATAACCCTGTTTCAATTGGATTTCTACATGACTAATTCGAGAAAATCTTTGTTTTAAAGCGATAAATAAATTAGGATCAATCAGTAATTCACCTTCGTTGCGAATACTTTTTTGAATCCGTTGACGCAAGTCTTTGATTGATAACTCGTCGGGGGCGCGATAAAACTCGACTGCGGTGTGGAAAACCTCTAGTAAATGGAGATTTCGCACATCGCCAATAAAGATTGATCCTTCAGTTTTTACAGCTTTGATAGCCCCCTCCAACACTGACAAAAAGTAATCCAGAGAGGGAAAATACTGGATGACAGAATTTATGATTACCAAGTCATAAGCATTAGTCTCTATGCTATCAAATTGGTTAGCTGCATTGTGTTTTAAAGTAACTCTGTCGTTGAGAGACTGCTGTTTTAGATGTTGTTCAATATATTGCAATGCTTCAGGTGAAAAATCTGTACCCAGATAATGCTGACAATGGGGCGCAATTTTAAACAATAACATCCCTGTCCCGCAACCGATTTCCCAAACCCGTTTAGGTTCAAGTTCCAGAATTTGGGCAATTGTTGTATCTCGCCATTCCTGCATCGCCGCTTGAGGAATCGGTTTTCCTGTATAGCTATCATTCCACCCGGCTAGATTCAGAGTTGGGTCATCGGTTGGGATTTGTTGCTGAGAGTAGCTGTTATTAAAAACTTGTTCCCACAATTCTACCTGTTCACCTTGGCTTGTGCGATTATCTATCGCTGTTGGGACGATATAAGCTACCAGACGTTGATCGAGATCAGTTTCTTCTCGAACAATGACGACTGCTTCCTGAATTTTTGGATGTTTGAGTAAAGATGCCTCAATTTCACCCAATTCAATCCGAAAACCCCGAAGTTTGACCTGATGATCAATGCGTCCTAAATATTGTAAATTGCCGTCAGGTAGCCAACGGGCTAAATCACCAGTTTTATAAATCCGCTCAGTTTGGTTGAACAGTTTGATGTCAATAAATTTTTCAGCACTCAGTTCGGGACGATTCAAATAGCCTTGTGCTAAACCCGCACCTGCAATGCAGAGTTCCCCTGGTATACCAGGGGGAAGGGGTTGGTTGTAGCTGTCTAGAATATAGATGCGGGTATTAGCGATCGCCTTTCCAATAGTTGGTTCATGCTGGGCATTTTTGGCAACTTTGGTAAAAGTCGAGTAAGTTGTGTCTTCAGAAGGGCCATACAGATTATAAACCCCCGTCACTGATGTCGTTTGATATAAAGCCTGTACCAGACGATTTTTTAATGGTTCGCCAGCTAAGTTGATGATTTGAACACTTGCCGGAATAGCATTCATATTGAGCAGTTCCGCAGCAGCACTCGGCACAGTATTAACCAACGTTATCGGTACAATACTGTTGTGTGCTTGCTCAATGTAGAGTGCATTTTCCACCACAATCACACTACCACCTTGAGTCAGGGGGGCAAAAATTTCAAAAATGGAGAGATCGAAACAGATTGAGGTTGATGCTAAGACACCTGCAAGCTGTTCTGCACTGTAGAGTGAATGCGCCCATTTTACCAGAGCTACCGGGCTAGATTGTGCAATGGCAACACCTTTAGGTCGCCCTGTGGAACCAGAAGTATAAATTACATAAGCCAAATCATCAGGGCTACTTTGCGGATTGGGGTTATTTGTTGGCTGATCAGCCCATATTTCTTTGTCCAGAAATACTACTTGACAAGGATTTTTTAGTTTTTCTACGGGAAGTTGCTTTTTGATGGGGTTTGTTGTTAGTAATACAGAAGCATTACTATCTTCGAGCATTAAATGAATGCGATCGCGGGGATAATTCGGATCAATCGGCACATAAGCCCCACCTGCTTTGAGGATACCAAATATACCGATGAGCATTGATTGCGAACGCTCCACACAAATCGCGATCAATGGATTATCAGGTAATTGTTGCTCTTTTTTGAGTTCCAACAAATAATGCGCTAGCTGATTGGCTTTTTGGTTGAGTTCTTGATAACTCAGGCTTTGATCTTCAAACACCACTGCAATGTTATCGGGCGTTTTTGCTACCTGTTGTTCAAACAGACTCACCAAAGTCTGATTTTTGGGATAATTGATATTAGTTTGATTCCAAACTTGCAGTTGTTGAATTTCTGCTGTTGTGATTAAGGGGAGCGTACTGATGGGCTGTTGGGAATTTTGAATAATTGCTTGCAGCAAGACTTCAAAGTGTCCCGCCATGCGTTGAATCGTTTCTGCTTCAAATAAATCTGTGGCATATTCCCACATACAATGCAGTTGGTCGCCCCTTTCGCAAAAATCGAGTGTTAGGTCAAACTTGGCAAATGGGAGACTTTGCTCTAAATATTGAATATCAAGCCCTGGTAAATTAACATTTGTCCCCGCACTTTCCGTATTTTGCAACACCATCATCACTTGGAATAAGGGATTATGGCTCAAACTGCGTTCTGGTTGTAACTGTTCTACCAAATACTCAAAGGGAATATCTTGATGAGCGTAGGCATCTAAGCAAGTTTGGCGAGTTTGTTGGAGTAACTCACTAAAACTTTGTTCTGGCTTGATTTTGCTCCGCAATACTAAGGTATTGACAAAAAAACCGATTAATGATTCTGTATTGCTATGGGTGCGGTTAGCGATCGCAGAAGCAATACATAAATCCTCTTGACGGCTGTAACGAGATAGTAAGATACTAAAAGCCGTCAACAGAGTCATAAACAAACTAACCCCGTGTTTTTGACTAATAGCTTTGAGTTTCTGAGTCAGTTCATTGCTCAAACGATATTCCTCACGCCCACCTTGGTAACTTTGTTGCGCTGGACGGGGATGATCGGTAGGTAAATCTAGCAATCGGGGAGCATCGCCTAGTTGTTGTTTCCAGTAATTTTCCTGAGTTTCTAAAATCTCTCCTTGTAACCAACTGCGCTGCCAAGCTGCATAATCACTATACTGAATTGGCAACGGTGACAAATTTGGAGTATATCCGGCAGCAAAAGCAGAATAAGCCTGTTCCCATTCGCGCTTAAACACTCCCATTGACCAGCCATCACTAATAATGTGGTGCATATTAATGAGCAGGACATTTTTCTGTTCGCTAAGTTGCAGGAGTTTTGCTTTGAACAGGGGGCCGGTATTTAAGTCAAACGGTTCTTGGGCATGAGTATCAGCTAGCTGTTGTACGGTTTCTGCTTGAGTTCGGGGATGAAGCGATGCCTGCGGCGGGCTGCACCTACGTAAATCTGCGAACGCCAGTACTTCTATATCCTCTGAATTTTGGACGACCACTTGCGCCTCTCCTGCCAGTGCGGGGAAATAAGTACGGAGAATGGCATGGCGATCGAGGAGATAATCAAAACTTGCACGCAAGGCTTCTATATTCAACTTGCCGTCAAGTTGCAGGGCCGTTGACATATTGTAAGTAGCCGAGGTTCGAGTGCCTTCAAGTTGGTCTAAAAACCAGAGTCTTGATTGGGCAAAGGACAGAGTTTTGGGAGCATTTTTAGGCTGTGGTGCGATCGCAGGTAAAGCGAGATTGCTCCGCAACGCTGGCGCCATCGCACCAGCCGCTTTGTCAATTTCGGTTGCCAACTCAGACAAAACGCTCTGCTCAAATACCTTGCGGACAGGCACTTCAACCCCAAAAGTGTCACGAATGCGGGCAACCAATTGGGTTGCTAACAGGGAATGTCCCCCCAGTTCAAAGAAGTTGTCTCGGCGACCAACAGACTGAGCTTTCAGAAGAGTTTGCCATAAGCTAGCCAGCAGTTCTTCAGTTGGCGTGACTGGCATTTCAAAGTCAGTGGAAGTGGCTGTATCTGGTGCTGGTAATGCTCTGCGATCTAGCTTACCGTTAGGGGTAAGGGGCAACTGATCCAATACCATAATCTGGCTAGGAACCATATAATTCGGCAGGCTAATTTTCAGGTAGTCTTTGAGTTGACCCCCTAAATTGCTGGATTTTTCCTTTGCCGTGACATAAGCTATTAATTTGGGATTATTATCAGTTTCATATAAAATAACAACCGCTTCTTTAACTAAAGAGTGTTGTAATAATAGCGATTCAATTTCACCAAGTTCAATGCGGAAGCCCCGTAATTTAACCTGATCGTCAATGCGGCTCAGATACTCAAGGTTTCCATCATCTCTCCATCTTGCTAAGTCGCCAGTTTTGTAAATTCGCTCAGTTTTGCCAAATAATTCAACTTCAACGAATCTTTCGGCGGTTAAATCGGGACGGTTGAGATAGCCTCTTGCTAAACCAACTCCCGCGATACACAATTCTCCAGGAATGCCAGGGGGTAACGGTTGATGGTGAGCATCTAATATATAGATGCGGATATTAGCTAACGGTTGACCGATAGAAGGTTTTTTCCCATTCGGTTCACAACTAGATATACTGGCGATAACCGTCGATTCCGTCGGCCCATAGCAGTTGAAAAAACGTTGTTTTGTTCCCCATTGTGCCACCAATTCTGCTGCACAAGTTTCACCACCAACGATTACAGCTTGCAAATCAGGTAATGAGGCTTGAGGTAATACAGATAAAGCGGAAGGAGGTAGCGTGAGATGGGAGATTTTGCGATCGCGCAACAAGTCCACCAAAGCTTGACTCGGTAACAAAGTTTCTTTATTGGCCAAATACAAACAAGCACCGGCGGACAAAGCAGTGGCAATTTCACCAATAGACAAATCGAAACTAAAAGAACCAAACTGAAGCCAACGGCTGTGGTGTTTAACTTGAAAAGTTTCAGCCCAAGCTAAAGCTAGATTGACAATTGCGCGATGCTCAATCATCACTCCTTTGGGTCGTCCCGTCGAACCAGAGGTATAAATTATATAAGCTAAATTATCAACAGTACTTTGAGGATTAGGATTATCTGACGCAATGTGTAACTTATTCTTAGAACCCCTCTCCAAACCTCTCCCCCACAGGGAGAGAGGCTTTGATTTTTGCTCCCCAAAGCTAGTAGGTAAGGGGTTGGGGGTTAGGTTTGAGAGAAGGTTGCACACGGCGTTATCTGTTAACGCCGAATTAAAAGTTTCCTCATCCAAACAAATGATCTGGTGTTTCAGTTTAGTTAAAGGTAATTGCTCTTTGAGATGACTTTGGGTCAGCAACACCGATGTCCCAGAATCTTCTAACATAAACTCAATTCGTTCTTTAGGATAATTGGGATCAATCGGCACATAAGCCCCACCCGCTTTGAGGATACCGAGTACACCAATAATCATTTCTAAAGACCGTTCAACGCAGATACCAATTAAAGTATCTGGTTGAATTTGATGATTTTGAATTAAATAATAAGCTAGTTGATTCGCTTTTTGATTAAGTTGCTGATAAGTTAGCGTTTTAAAACTATCATTACTGTTCCCTGTTCCCTGTTCCCTGTTCCCTCTTGTATGGGATTCAAACACCAAAGCGAGATTATTAGGGTTTTTGGTAACTTGAGTTTCAAACAGTTCCACCAAAGTTTGATTGAGGGGATAATCAGTTTGAGTTTGATTCCAGACTTGGAGTTGCTGACGTTCGTCCTCTGCGATTAATGGCAGAGTATTAATCGTTTGTTGAGGATTATCGACAATTTCCTGAAGTAAAACTGCAAAATGTCCCGTCATCCTTTGGATAGTTTTAGCTGCAAACAAATCGCTTGCATATTCCCATTCTCCTGTCAATCCTTGCGGAGTTTCTCGAAAAATCAGCGACAAATCAAATAGAGTCGTCGTGTTTTCCCAGGTGAAACGGGTAAGGGTTAATCCATTGATTTCTAGTTGCTGCTGGGTTTCATTTTGCAAACCAAACGCCACTTGAAATAGGGGATGATGAGAAAGCGATCGCTCTAATCCCAATTCATCAACCAGTTTCTCAAAGGGTAAATCTTGATGGTCATAAGCATCCAGGGTTACTTGCTTGACTCGTTCAAGTAATTCTAAGAAAGTTGGATTCCCTTGCAGATTGGTACGTAATGCTAGGGTATTGACAAAAAAGCCAATTAATGTTTCAGTTTCACGACGGTTACGATTAGCGATCGCAGAACCAACAATAATATCCTCTTGACCACTGTAGCGCGAAAGTAACAGGGTGAATGCCGTCAGTAAAGTCATAAACAAAGTAGTTCCTGACTCCTGACTCAAACCCTTCAACTTCTGTGTTAAATCCTGATTGAGTTCCAAAAACTCGCTACGCCCTCTGAAACTTTGAACTGATGGGCGGGGTCTATCTGTGGGCAATTCTAACAGAGGCGGGGCTGCGGCTAATTGTTTTTGCCAGTAATTGAGTTGGGTTTCGAGTACCTTTCCCTGTAGCCATTGTCTTTGCCAGTGGGCAAAATCGGCATATTGTAGCGATAATTCAGTTAAGGGAGAAGATTCGCCGGCGCAAAATGCGGTATAAAGGCTGAACAATTCACGGCGGAATATGTCCATTGACCAGCCATCACAAACTATATGATGGATGACGAGCAACAACAGATAGGATTGGTCAGTCAGTTGTAACAACTTTACCCGCAGCAAAGGTGGGTTTGATAAGTCAAAGGGCTGTTGCAATTCTTCTGTCGCTAACTGCGTGGCTCTGCTTAACTGGTTTTCTTCAGTTAATTGTCGCCAATCTAGCACTTGCATTGTCAGTTGCGGATGAGCGTGAATCACCTGTATCGGCGACTCATCGACAAATGAGAAAGTGGTACGTAGCACTTCATGACGTTGGACAATTGCTGTTATGGCTTGTTCTAAGGCAGCTATATTCATAAATCCGTTAATCTGCCAGAAAAACGGGACATTGTAGACACAATTTTCGCCTTCTAGTTGGTCGAGAAACCAGAGTCTTTGTTGAGCAAAGGAGAGGGGAAGAGGTTGCTCTCTCGATACGGATGTGAGAAGTGGAGATTGCTGTTGCTTTTTCAGTTTTTGTAGGACTAATTCTCGCTTTTCTGGTGAAAGGGCTTCTAGACGTTTTAGTATATTGCTCATAATATTTATTGTTTATAGGACTTACGCACACTCTACGATTCTTCTCTACGAGACGCTGCGCGATGGCGTCTTGGCGGTTGGATAAATTAAGCTTTTTGGCGATTTTTGTGTAAGTCCTAGTTTAAAATTAGTTTTTTTAATCGAACCACAGAGACGCGGAGAACACAGAGAGATAAGAAAGATATCGAGTAATTGAATTAATACTCAAAAAAGCAATTGCCGTGTCACTTCTTCTTCTGATAACTGATCGACTTCACTTAAAATCTGTGCTATGGCATCATTTTCTGCTTGTTCAATTTGTTGAGTAATTACTTTTTGGGCGAGTTCAGCAATGGTCGGATTTTCAAACAGATAACGCAGAGGAAAATCTAGAGAAAAGGCTTCTCTTAACCGAGAAATCACTTGAGTAGCTAGTAAAGAATGTCCCCCTAACTCGAAAAAGTTATCGTGAATTCCCACCTGTTTTATTTTGAGAACTTCAGCCCAAATCGTGGCTAATTCTTGTTGGGTAGGTGTGCTAGGAGCAACCAAATCAACCTCTAGATTTCTTTGGAAAGCATCTGGAACAGGCAAAGCACGGCGATTGATTTTACCATTAGGCGTTAGGGGGAATGCTTCTAGAAATACGAAAGCGGTGGGAATCATGTAGTCAGGCAACTTTGTCTTGAGGAAGTTTCGCAGACTGCTAGGAGTTGGTGGATTATCTTTGGCAACGAGATAGGCAACTAAAGACTTGTTTCCAGGTTCATTTTCCCGTGCAATAACTACGACTTGCTTGATGCTGGAGTGTTGATTTAAAACTGTCTCAATTTCTCCTAATTCAATGCGGAAACCGCGAATTTTCACCTGTGTATCAATTCGATCCAAAAATTCCAGGTTCCCATCAGGAAGACGGCGGATTAAATCTCCGGTTTTGTAAAGTGTATCGCCCTCAGCAAACGGATTAGGAATAAATTTTTCACTGGTTAATGTTGGTTGATTTAAGTAACCTCTACCAACACTCGCCCCACCCACATAAAGTTCCCCAGAAACGCCAATCGGAACTCTCTGTAAATCTTTATCTAATAAGTAAACTTTCCGATCACCGATGGGTTTTCCAATGGGAATTGAATTTTGAGCAAGTTGTTGAGGAATCGGGTAACAACAGGTAACAACTGTACATTCTGAAGGGCCATAAGCATGAATTAATTGCGTTCCAGGCAATAATTCTAAGGCGCGACGAACGTGAGGTACAGAAACGGATTCTCCCCCAAACAGCAGTTGTTTAACGCCTGACAACCCTTCTGGCATTGTGTCAATCATGAGATTGAATAGGGCTGTAGTCAGAAACAGAGTGTTAACCCCTTGTTCTTGGATGATATTGCTTAAGTCTCCAGGTGTAGGAATTTTGCCTGAGTAAAGCACACAACGCCCACCGTAAAGCAAGGGCGGCCAAAGTTCTAGGGTTAGTGCATCCCAATAAATTGATGAATGTTGTAGCCAAATCTGCTCTGCATCAAGGTGAATATAATCAACCCCAAACATAAAACCAATAATGCTACGATGAGGAACTTCTGTTCCCTTTGGTGTTCCCGTCGAGCCAGAGGTATAAATGATATAAGCTAAGTTTTCTGGATTAACTTCACTGTGTAAATTGTCTTCACTGTGTTGAGCAATTATTTCCCAATCTGAGTCAAGATTCACTACAGTTTGATTATGGATTGCCAAGCGATGACCTACGGTCGGTCGGAGACCATCGCACAAATGATTATGCGTTAGTAAAATCGTTGTCTGGACATCTTCCAGCATGAACGCCAGTCGATCTGTTGGATAAGTTGGATCTAGCGGAATATATGCCCCACCTGCTTTGAGGATAGCTAGTATTCCTATTATCATTTCTAGCGATCGCTCGACACAAATTCCCACCCGCACTTCGGGTTTAACTCCCAGCGCTTGTAAATAATGAGCTAATTGATTGGCGCGGTTATTCAACTCCCGATAAGTTAGGTGTTGTTTTACTCTTCTCCTGTCGGAGACGCTACGCGAACGAGAAGCCGTACTTTGCGCGTCTACATATACTAGTGCTACTGCATCAGGGTTTTTTTCTACCTGTTCTTCAAATAAACTATGAATACATTTGTAATGAATAGAATCTATATTTTGACTACTCTCTTGTAAAAGTATTTCTTCTTCTTCGGTTGCACTGAGCAGGGATAATTGGGAAACATATTGTTGTAAATTGGTTGCCATTCCTGTTAGCAATGTTTGAAAATGTCCAATCATGCGGACAATTGTCTCATGGTCAAAACGACTAATATCATAGATAATTCTTCCAGATAATTGTGATTCAGGATTAACCACAACCGTTAGCGGATAATTCGTGCGTTCAAAACAACGAAGATGACTGATTTCTAAAGTTTTTTTGGTATCCTGTTGAGCAGAATCGAGCGGATAATTCTCAAACACTAAAAGGCTCTCAAACAGAGGCATTCCTGGGGGAACATCACTCAAACGCTGAATTTCTGCTAGGGAATAATAGGCATACTGTTCCTGTTCAAATGCTTGGCTTTGTAATTGCTTGAGCCAGGGTAATAATTCAGCTTTTCCACTGATTTTTACCCGTATGGGAAGGGTGTTGATCAGTAACCCAACCATCGAATCCACTCCCAGAAGCGTTGGTGGACGACCGGATACAGTTGCACCAAACACCACATCGCTTTCTCCACTGTAGCGGGAAAGTAGCAACGCATAAGCTCCTTGCACCAAATTATTCAGAGTTAAATGCTGCTGTCGAGCCGCATATTGCAGTTTCTCAGTTACTGTTTGAGATAACTGAAAAGTTTGCTCATCGTATGTTTGCTGTCCCCTGTTCCCTATTCCCTGTTCCCTGTTCCCGATTAAAAGGGTAGAAGCCTCAAACCCTTGGAGTTTTTTTTGCCAGAAGTCTTCTGCTTGAGCAATATCTTGTTGCTGTAACCAATTAATATACTCTCGATAGGGGCGAGAGGGTATCAGGCGTAAATGTTCGCCTCGCTGATGTGCTTCATAGAAAGCTAAAACTTCTTTCAAGACAATCTGCATCGACCAGCCATCAAAGAGGATATGATGATGACTCCAAATAAATTGGTAAGTATAGTCCTCTAGCTGGATGACGGTGAAGCGCATCAGGGGAGCAACATCGAGTTCAAATCCTTTTTGGCGATCGCCTAACAAAAAATCCCCTATATACTGTTGTTGTTCATCGGCTGTTAAATGTCGCCAGTCCAGTTTCACCCACGGGAGATCCACTTGCTTACTCACCATTTGCAAGGGCTTTTCTATCTCTTCCCAATAAAAAGAACTGCGTAAAACTGGGTGCCGCGCCACAACCTGCTGCCAAGCTTGCTCAAAGGCAGGAAAATTTAATTCTCCTTGGAGGATGCAAAGCAACTGCTCAAAATAAACTTCTGACTCTGGCGCATAAAGGGTATGAAAAAGCATCCCCTGCTGCATGGGCGAAAGTTCATAAAGATCATCGATATTGTTCATCGAACTACCTCGGAGTTGGGATTAATGACTAATGACTAATGACTACTTCATTTTGTCTTTGTTGACTTTGGCGATGAATTTGTCAAGCTGTTTTTGGCTGAGTCTGGCTGCTGAGAAGTCTGAAGGTGTATGACCTCTAGCATTAGGGGATTGACAGTGGGCAATGAGCGATCGCAATGCCTCCATAAACCCAAAGGCCAAACGCTCAATGGTGTCTCGTTTATGAACTTTCTCGCTGTAAGTCCAAGTCATTTCTAGCCTTCCGGCACGAATAAATCCGCTTACTCCTAATAGGTGGCTGCGCTGATTAAGTAAACTCTGTTCAGCTTTGAATTCTTGAGCCAAACCCAACACAGCAGATGCCCTAAGCACCTGATCGAATTGACCAAGGTAGTTAAAACTTACTTCCGCTTGGGGTAAACTTTGTAGTTTCGTGCGTATTGTGTCATCCAGCTGCAAATATCGCAACACGCCATAGCCGATGCCCCGGTTGGGGATGCGCCGCAGTTGTTCTTTAACTAACTTTAAAACCTCTCCTGGATGGTCAATTTCTTCTAGCTGTAAATGAACGGGGAATAAGGTGGTAAACCAGCCCACGGTGCGCGACAAATCCACATCCTCAAACAAGTCTTCCCGTCCATGTCCCTCTAGATCAACGAACAGGGAACGTTCTCCCGTCCATTGAGCAAAGCTTTGTACTAGGGCAGTCAACAGCACATCATTAATTTGAGTGTTGTAGGCAGAGGGTACATCCTGCAAGAGGGCGCGGGTTTGTTCTTCAGTTAAAGAAAGTGACACAGAAGCAGTTGAGGTTATGGTGTTATTTTCTTTACCTGAAGGATAGTCTACTGGCAAGGCGGTAACTTTTAAATTAGACTCACTTAGCCAGTAATTCAACTCATCTGATGATTGCGCGTATTTTGTGAGGCGATCGCTCCAATATTGAAAGGAAGTTGTCTTAGGTGGTAGTTTAATAGCTTCGCCACTGCTGAGTTGCTGATAACCAGTAGCCAAATCTTCGAGCAAAATCCGCCACGAAATGCCATCTACTGCTAAGTGATGGATGATGAATAGTAACCGGCCAGGTTGATTGTTGCCTAATTGAAACAATGCTACTCGTGCGATCGCTCCAGTAGATAGATTCAAACTAGCTTGGAGTTCAGCATCTGCCGCTTTTATTGCTGTTTGTTGTTCTTCTACCGACAGGTGTGACAAATTGATAACGCGAAATGGTACAGGTTCCTGGATCTGACTTTTCACGTTGTATGGAAAAGCTAACGCGAAACCTAACCCCCCAACCCCCTTCCCTACGTTCGCGCAGCGTCTCGAAGAGAGGGAAGGGGGAGAATTCAAAGCCTCTCCCCTTGTAGGGGAGAGGTTTGGAGAGAGGTTTTCTAGAGCGTTAAACTGCTGCCAGCGTTGCCCTTCTTGGACAAAGCGCGATCGCAAAGCATCGTGATGCAATAACAATTCTTGCACTACTTGCTGCAATAGCTCTGGTTGCAAATTTGGAGGCACTTCCAACAGGGCTGACTGGTTAAAGTAATCAGGTTCGGGCAATTTCTGCTCAAAAAACCACTGTTGGATGGGTGTCAGCGCCACCAAGCCAGTCACTAACCCTTGTTCGGCTTTAACAGAGCGAGTAATTCCTGCCACGGCAGCTAACTCAGCAATGGTTTGGTTCTGAAATAGCTGTTTGGGAGCAATTTGGATACCCGCCTGATTGGCTCTTGAAATTACCTGAATGCTGAGGATGGAGTCGCCGCCCAATTCAAAGAAGTTATCGTGGATGCTGACTTTTTCTAGTCTTAAGATTTCCGACCAGATCGCCGCTAATCTCTTTTCTGTGGGGGTTTGGGGCGCAACAAAATTATCTTCTACACTACGGGAGAGGTCGGGGGCTGGGAGGGCGCGGTAGTCTACCTTCTGGTTCGGAGTCATCGGCAGGGTTTTCAGCAACATGAAAGCCGAAGGCACCATATAATTAGGCAACTTCTGCTTGAGGAAATGGCGCAATTCATCGGCGTTTGGTTGCAACTCGTGCGGAACAACATAAGCCACAAGGCGCTTTTGTCCGGGAATGTCTTCACGAGCAATGACGACAGCTTGAAATACCTGTGGGTGTTGTCTCAGTACCGTCTCGATTTCTCCCAACTCAATGCGGAAGCCCCGAATCTTCACCTGATCGTCAACCCGACCGAGATATTCTAGGTTGCCATCGGCGCGAAATCGTGCTATATCCCCAGTTTTGTAGAGGCGATCCAATTTTGGACTTTGGATAAATTTAAGAGTTGTAAGTTCAGGACGTTGCCAATACCCTCTGGCTAATCCGACTCCACCAATGTGCAGTTCTCCGGGAACTCCTATAGGCACTGATTGCAGATATTGATCCAGAACGTAAACCTGAACATTGCTTATGGGTCGTCCGATCGCAACCGAGGTAGCTGCTGGGGTTAAGCTATTTAAGGTGGTTATAACCGTTGCTTCCGTTGGCCCGTAACTATTAAGTAATTGGGGTGGATGGGAGAGGTGAGCAACACTACTATGCCAGCGCTTCACTTTTTCGAGTTGAGCTTCTTCTCCGCCAATAATCACCATTCTCAGACTTTCAGGAATTCGGGAGTCTTCAGGGCTAAGTTCCGCCGCCAACTGATGCCAGTACGCTGTAGGAAGATCCAAAACAGTTAACTGCCATTCTCGGCAACACCGCCAAAATTCATCGCTGGAGTGCAACATCTCTTCGGTTCGCAACACTAATGTTGCACCGACTGAAAGACAAGGAAAGATTTCTTCAACTGAGGCATCAAAGCAGATAGATGCAAATTGCAGAATATTATCGCTTGCATTAATTCCATATTCATGCATAGCGGTCATGACAAAATTTATCAGCGATCGCTGTTCAATCATCACCCCTTTGGGTTTGCCCGTGGAACCGGAGGTGTAAATAATGTAGGCGAGGTTATGGGGCTGAACTTCGTTAATCGGGTTGGCTGTACTGTGTTGAGCAATTTGTGACCAGTCTCTATCTAAACAGATCGTTTTTCCAGCATAATCTGGTAGTTTGGCTTGGAATCTTTCTTGAGTCAGCAAAATGCTCAGTTTCGTATCTTCGAGAATATCAGCCAGTCGCTCTTTAGGATAGGCAGGGTCAAGGGGAATGTATGCACCCCCCGCTTTCAGAATGCCGAGTAAGCCGACAATCATCTCTAGAGAACGGTCAACGCAGATACCAACTAAGGTTTCTGGTTTGACTCCCAAACTTTGTAAATAATGTGCTATTTGGTTGGCGCGATCGCTCAATTCGCGGTAAGTTAACTGTTGACCTTCTTGCTGAATAGCTATAGCATCGGGAGTTAATTCTACCTGAGCCGCAAATAACTTATGGATACACTCTTTCGCGGGATACTCTCTATGAGTCTGATTCCACTCTACTAGTAACTGCTGCTGAGTCTGCGTTAGCAGTGGTAATTGAGAAACTCGCTGCTCCGGGTTAGCAACAATACCCTCTAGTAAAGTTTGATACTGCTCTAGCATTCCTTGAATTGTGGCAGCATCGAAGAGGTGACTGTTGTATTCTAAGATTAGTGTAATTCCCTTCGCCCCTGTTTTAGAACCGTTCTGCACACATTGCTCAGAACGCGGTATAACCAGAAAATCCAGATCAAACTTTGCTGATTTATTGCTGATCGGTTCATGCAAGCTGATGTCCAAACCTGGCAGACTCAAGTCCGGCATGGGAGAATCATGGAAGCTGAACATCACTTGAAATAGGGGATTGTGACTCAAATTCCGTATTGGCTTGAGAACCTCCACCACCTTATCAAAGGGTAAATCTTCGTTGGTGTATGCTTCCAGTGTCACTTGACGCACTCGGCCGAGTAATTCCCTAAATGTGGGATTGCCAGACAAATCAGTGCGTAGAACCAGGTTATTGACGATCATGCCAATTAACTTTTCTACTTCGTGCATCCGCCGATTAGCAACAGCAGTCCCGACGCTCAGATCATCCTGCCCAGTGTATCGGTGCAATATTACAAGGAAAGCTCCCAGCATCGTCATAAATAAGGTGACACTCTCTTGACGACTCAGAACTCTGAGGGATTCGCACAAGCTGATGGGAAGTTCTACCCTAATTTGATCGCCATTGTAAGTTTGCTCTGTCGGTCGCGGGCGATCATAGGGTAATTCCAACAACGGTGAACTACCGGATAACTTCTGTTGCCAATAGGCCAATTGTGCTTGAGCTGACTGGCTTTTGACCCACTGTCGCTGCCAATGGGCAAAATCCACGAACTGGAGGAGTGGTTCAGTCAGTGGAGAAGAATATCCCAGTGACAATGCTTGATAAAGTTCCACCAACTCACTCAGGAATATATTGAATGACCAACCATCATGAGCCATGTGATGCTCAATGTGGATCAACAGATGTTCTTGGGCGCTTAACCTCAACAAAACCCACTTAACTAATGGTAGTTGATTCAGGTCAAACGGCTTTTGCACTTCTGCCTCAAGCCGCCGTTGAGCCTCTGTTTCCCGCTCAGATTCAGGGAATGTCTGGAGGTCTATTACTTGGAAGCTAATTGGTTGGGGTGGATGGATTACCTGAAATAGCCGTCCATTCACCGCCGGGTAAGTCGTGCGAAAGATTTCATGACGTAGCACAATCTCGTTGAGGCACTGTTGTAATACCGCCACATTCAGCTGACCCTTAAATCTCATAGTTGCCTGGAATTGGTAGGCACTACTTTCAGGAGCCAATTGTTGAATGAAGTACACTCGCTCTTGAGCGAAGGAAACTGGCAAGAGTCCCTCACGCGCAATTGCTTGGATGGCAGGACGCTGCAACTGCTGTTCTAGCTGGCTGTGCTGTTCAATTAGTTGAGCTAAACTAGCTATGCTGGGGTTTTCAAAGATGTGATTAAAGGACAACTCAACTTGGAAAACTTCGCGCACACGAGAAAGGATCTGAGTGGCGATTAGGGAATGACCACCGAGATAGAAAAAATTATCATTGACTCCAATTTGCTCAAGTGCCAGTAACTGGCCCCAGATAACCGCTAACGTCTGCTCAATTGGGTTACGAGGTGCGACAAAGGTTTCTTCGAGATCCGGGCGTGTGCGATCGCAGGCTGGAAGATGACGACGATCCACTTTACCATTGGGGGTGAGTGGCAGCGAGTCGAGAATTACAAAGACTGCTGGCACCATGTAGTAAGGCAGCTTTTCCTGGAGGAAGCGTTTTAGGGTAGTGGCACTCGCATCAAGTTTTTGGTTAGGGACAATATAGGCAACAAGGCGCTGATCACCAGGGATGTCTTCACGAGCGATTACCACTGCCTGCCGTACATCCGAATGTTGACTCAAAAGCGCCTCAATTTCTCCTAATTCAACGCGGAAGCCGCGAATCTTCACCTGATGATCAACTCGCCCAATAAACTCAATATTGCCGTCTGGTAAGAAACGGGCTAAATCACCAGTTTTGTATAATCTACTCCCTTCTGCCTTCTCAAAAGGATTGGGAATGAATTTTTCCTTGGTTAATTCTGGACGGTTTAAGTAGCCTCGTGCCAAACCGTCGCCGCTAATATATAATTCACCAGGATTACCAACAGGAACTGGTTGAAGTTTGGAGTTCAGTATATAGATTTGTGTATTGGAGATTGGGCGACCAATCGGCACATTTGTAGACCCTTCTGGAATATCCTCCACTAGATACCAACAAGCAAATGTTGTACTCTCAGTTGGCCCATAAACATGCAGCAATCGCTGTGGCGGCCCATTCCTTAGAACCGCTTTCACGGACTTGGGATCTACAGCCTCACCTCCAAATAGCAAGTTTCGCAGGTCTTTAAATGCCTGGGGGACAATGCTCGCTAACTGATTAAATAAGGCTGTCGTCAAAAATAATACACTAATCCTTTGCTCGCGGATGTACGCGGCGAAATGCTGGGGTGAAAGCACAACATTCTGAGGAATTACCACCAGCCTAGCCCCATGCAGGAGAGATCCCCAGATTTCAAATGTAGCTGCGTCAAATGAAGTATTTGAGGCTTGAGCAATGCGTAGTTGACCGCCGTAGGCATCGCTCGGCACAAACTTTATGTAGTTGGTGTTGCATACTAACCGATTGACAGCCCGATGCGTTACAGCTACTCCCTTTGGTGTTCCTGTAGAACCGGAGGTGTAGATAACGTAAGCCAGATTTTCAGCCGTAGCGTTGCTAATAGGATTTTCTTGGCTGTGTTGGTTAATCGATTCCCAGTCAGTATCCAGACAAACCACCTTCGCCCCGCTACCAGCAAACCCTTCAGCAAACTTTTGCTGCGTCAACAACACCTGCGCTTGTGAATCTGACAACATGAACGCTAGACGCTCTTTGGGATATGTTGGATCTAATGGTACATAAGCTCCACCCGCTTTGAGAATTCCCAACATTCCGACGATCATCTCTAGCGATGCCTCCGGCAAAGTCTCTGACGATCGCTCAACGCAAATCCCTACTAGCACCTCTGGTTTTACACCCAAACTTTGTAGATAATGTGCTATTTTGTTGGCTTGGTAGTTCAACTCTTGATAAGTAAGTGTTTCTTCTTTGAAGACAACAGCAATATTGTCTGGAGTCTTTTCTAGCTGCGCTTCAAATAACTCATGTATGCACAGATTTTTGGGGTAATCTACTTTTGTATCATTCCATTCAACTAATATTTTATATCGCTCCTGCTCAGTTAAAGCAGAAGAATAATCAATAGATTCATTAGAGTTAATTACAATTTCTTTCATAAAATTAGTATATAGATTGCGATGCAATATGATGTCCGGGCAATTAAGCATAATACCCCCAAGCC
>NZ_JABXKM010000323.1 GCF_017115025.1 Nostoc sp. NOS(2021)
GCTTTGAAGGTGCGGTGAATATGGCACGCGATATGTACAATGCCATTTACTCGCCCTTGATGAAACTCGCTAAAGATGACATCCGTGGTGAGCAAATAAAAACTGTTATCCCTGAAGAAAATAGGAAACTTAGGGAGGGCGAAGTACAACAATCGAAATCTTTTGAGATTACATCAACTGAACCTATCGCAATACTTGAAAGTTCAAAGTTTGATACTCAACCATTGCTACTACCTGCTAATCAACTATTGCCTCAATGGCAGCAAATTGGCGGTAAAATTTCTGCCTTTTTTGAGCAATTGCCTAAATACTTAGGTAGATTTTCCACTGAATACCAACTACCAATTATTTGTTTTGCCACAATTATTGCAGCGACTGTGGCAGTTAAGCTAATTCTAGCTGTATTAGGTGTAATAAATGAAATTCCGCAGTTAACTCTAGTTTTTGAGTTGACTGGAATTGGTTACGTAACTTGGTTTATTTTCCGATATCTACTCAAAGCTTCTACTCGGCAAGAATTAGCTGCACAAATTAGTTTTATCCAAAAAGAAATTATCGAGGGACAAGATTTATAAGCTGTTATGCCTCCACATTTGCTTTCTTTCATAGTGAAAGAAGGCACAGGGCAAACGCATTCATAACTATGTCACCTTTCTCAATTCTGTCGTTCATAATTTATACAGCCTTGGAATTAAATTACTAAATAATTTCCTCTATGGAAAATACTACTCTAAAGCCACAAATCCTCAGTCCACCGTCTGACTCATTCCAGCTACGACTGGCGCTGCGACAAAGTTCTGCACTGAAACTCCAAGAACCACCGCGTAGCACTCGGCGATGTATATCACCGCCAACTTCCCAAGCTGTTCCATCTAAGGGTGCGTTGTTGTAATTGTTGTGCCACGAATCAGCACACCATTCCCAAACTAGCCCGTGCATATCGTACAATCCAAAGGCATTGGCGACTTCAAAACTACCGACGTTTGTTGTTTCTTTACGGAATTTGCTTTTTGGTTCGATAGTGCAACTGACTAACTCAGAGGTAATTGTTTCGCCAAAGTGGAAGGATGTTGTAGTTCCAGCCCGACAAGCATATTCCCATTCAGCTTCACTCGGTAAACGATAGTCGCGTCCAGTTTTTTCTGATAGCCTGAGACAGAATTCTACAGCCTCATACCAAGATACATTTTCTACTGGTCTATCTAGACCTTTGAATTTCGATGGATGGGGATTTAAAGCTTGTTTGACTTTGGGTAAAGCTGCGACTACTCTCCACTGTGCTTGAGTTACGGGAAATTTACCCATAAAGAATGGTTCAACGGTAACTTGATGTCGAGGACGTTCGTCAGCATCCCCTTCAAACTCTGGTGAACCCATCATGTAAGTACCACCAGGAATCGATACCATTTCTAATGTGACAGACTTACCCAATTCTTCGGCAAAGAAGTTGGCATTGCAGCTGATGCGGTTTACTTCTCTACCACCTGTGTCTACTGTCACTACGTCAAATTCAAAGGTTTCTAAGGGGGGTAATGGTACTATTACTTTTTGTGGTAGCGGCGGTAATATGGGTTGGGACATTGAAACAATTTTTAGGGCAACAGGTTCAATGTTCGATGTTGCAAACTTTAAATCGTTGATAACTTCTACTGCTGTTTGATACCTTTCACTCGGTAGATGTTTGAGTAATTTATCTAAAATTTTCCCTAAATCGTCGCTGATAGTAATACCTTTTTCCTGTAACCGTTCGCGCCACAACCATTTAGCATTCATGGCATCATAAATAGGGTCATTAATCTGTCCAGAAGCATCCTGCAAAGGCAAACATTGAGTTAAAAGACGCACGCAAGTTACACCCAAAGCATACAAATCACTGCCGTGACATGCAAATCCAGCCATTTGTTCTGTTGGGGCATAACCAAGGGTATAAATTACTGTAGCTTGTCTTCCTAAACTGGTTTGTGTTACCTGTTTAGCACCGCCAAAATCAATTAATACGGGTTTTTCATCACTTGCACGGCGGATAATATTTTCTGGTTTGATATCCCGATGAATGACATTATGAGTATGAATGAATTCCAGAACTGGCAATAAATCGGCTAAAAGTTCCCAAATTTGTGCTTCACCATAGATTTGTTGCTGAACTTCTTGTAAGAGAGTTTTTCCTTGAATAAATTCTTGTACGAGATACAAGCTAGAACCTTGTTCAAAATAAGCTAGTAATCTGGGAATTTGCGTATGATTTTCTCCCAGTTCATACAACCGAAAAGCCTCTTCTTTGAAAAATTCTGCTGCTTTAGTGCGTTGTCCTGTTCCCTGAAATTGTGGGAAAAATTGTTTGATGACGCAAGGGGCATTTAGTCTGTCTACATCTTCTGTAGCATAGGTTCTGCTAAACCCACCTTCACCTAAGAGTCTCAATACGCGGTAACGGTTTCTGAGAAGTTTGCCAAAGTTGCTTTGTCCGCAACTCACGCAAAATCTATTGCTATCAGAGTTGAATGGATTTGAGCAATTGGGATTTTGGCAGATTTGCATAATGAGGGGGAAATAGCATCTTCTCCAAAGTTAGCCCCAATATTAGCTAATTGAAAACAGTTATGTAGAGAAGCGAACACGGAAGTTTATTTATGTGCTTAAAAATTATAAAAATATGTTAGGAGTTAGGAGTAATAATTCGGTTGGGTAACATGGTGCGTTAGGATAACGGCATAACGCACCCTACTTATGAATTATGAATTATGACTTATTCAAGATAGCTGTTGTTACTCAGCGAAAAAAGTTCACGAAGAACCAAATCACTCATAATTTTTATTGCCAATTGCGACTCTTATTTGAAAGTTTTATTTTCTCCAGAAGCACGAATTAATTCAGCTACAAGAGCAACGATCGCAGATACTGAAATCAACATCACACTCAAAGCGTTAATATCAGGTTTAACTCCTGTTCTAATCCGGCTAAAAATTTCCATTGGCAGGGTGTTGGAACCGCTACCAGCAGTAAAACTGGCAATAAGAAAGTCATCTAAGCTAAGAACAAAAGCCAAGAGACAACCAGCGACAATCCCAGGCATTAATTGAGGTAGCAATACTTTGATGAATGCTTGTGTTGGTGTAGCGCCTAAATCTAGTGCTGCTTCTTCTAAGTGAGGATCTAAATTAGTCAGTCGTGAAGCAACCACAAGTCCAACATAGGCGAGACAAAACACCACATGGGCTGCAACTATCGTCCACAAACTCAAAGGAATTGCAAATGCGGCTAGACATACTAGGGTAGCTACTGCGATCGCAATATCGGGAATAATCAATGGTAGGTAAGCAATACCGCGATACAATTTCTTACCGGGAAATTCGTAACGCGCCAACCCAACCGCCATCAAGGTTCCCAGCACTGCTGAAATTGCCACTGCAAAACCAGCAACGATCATACTGTTTTGGAAAGCTGATAAGATGCGATCGTCACTAAACAACTTGCCATACCAATCGAGAGTGAATCCTTGCCAAGTTGCACTGTAGGGCGACTGATTGAAGCTATAAAAGCCAAGTACCAGTATGGGCAGGTACATGAACACAAATATCAGCAGTGAGAAAACCGCCTGCCATGAGACACGCGGTTTTTGGACAGATGGAGAGATATTCACGTTTATTTTATTATTTTGGATGTGATTTTTATTGATAGCAATACAAAATATCATAGTTTATGTAATAAGTCAACATTTTGATTGATAAAAAATCTATTATTGTGCGCCGCAGCTACGCCCGTCGTAGATATCTCTTGATTTTGTTCGCAATGACAAATAATCTAACTAAGACAAGCGATCGCTTCTGGCGACTCCCCAAAGCCTTGCATTCTCATGAGAGCTTGCCCTAGTTGCGTCTCTTAGCAAAAGGTGATGATTGGCAAACTTTAGTTTACCCAGAAATTACACCAACTATCCAAGGAGTGGTACAGCAAATCATTAATTGTCCTTACCACGGTGTAACCAAGCGGATGTATTTGCAAGCTAAAGTTTTGGAATTGATGACATTGCAACTAACCCCGATTTTGGCATATCAGGAGGGATTGCAACCATCACCGAGATTAAAGTCACAAACCATTGCCAGAATCCAAAATGGCGATTTCAAGGGTTTGGGATTTGGTCTGGGGCTGTTTTATGTGGGTACGCGGGCGGGAGATTTAGATAACTCGTTTAAACTACCCGATTACTTACGTACAGATGCGGCGATTTACTACCGTAGAGATGCTTTAAAAGCTGCTATCAATATTCGTAATCTATTTGATACGGAATATTACAGTTCCAGTGGTGGATTAAGAACATTTGTGAGAACAGGTGCGCCCTTTACAATCATCGGTTCCATCAGTTGGGAGTTTTAACTAGCTCTCCTGTGGGCAATCGGCTGAATAACTTACTTCCGCGCTCGTTAAAAACTTGGATAGAATTCCTAATAAAACTTTGCCACTTCTGATTTTAAACTACCCTATCTTACGAAAATCTACCCTTTCGGCGGCTATAGGTTATCCTTTAAGTACGGAAAGCCGCCCAAAGAGTGTCTACGCACTTTATTCTTTAATTAACATTTTAAAATCAGATGATTGACAGGCATTAATAGAGCTTTTTTGCTCATTATCGCCATTTAACGGTAGTTTTTGGCGATTTTATAAAGTTATTATTTGTGAAAAAATCTATATTTAGAATTGCACAAAATCACACAAAAATTAATAAAATAGAATGCATTTACCTCTTTAGGAGTGGGTAATTTCCGTACTAGGATAGACATAAAATATAGAAGTAACAGCATAAGATTTAAAGGAAATTGTTAATAAGTTTAGTATCTGAAGTTACTTTCTGATGCAAAGTGAATAAATTACAAGCACTGAAACAACAGAAATAAAAAACTTCTAATTCAAGTTTTATTTTTTAGGAGGTTTGTGATGAGAATTGCTCAAATAGCTCCACTGTGGGAGAGAGTTCCACCTCCAGCTTATGGTGGTATAGAGTTAGTAGTTGGGTTACTGACCGATGAATTAGTCCGACGCGGACATGAAGTAACTTTATTTGCATCGGGAGATTCTATTAGTCTGGCAAAACTAACGTCAGTTCATCCCCGTGCCCTCAGACTCGATTCTACTATCAAAGATTTCGGCATTTACGAGATGCTAAATCTAGCTTCGGTGTATGAACGCGCAGAAGAGTTTGATATTATTCACTCCCATGTGGGGCATGGGGCACTGGCTTACGCGAATCTTGTCACAACCCCTACGGTTCACACGTTGCACGGTATTTTTACCCCTGACAACGAAAAGATGTTTAGTTTTGCTAAAAAACAGCCCTACGTCAATATTTCCAATTCACAACGAGAACCACGGTTAGGGTTGAACTGTATAGCGACGGTCTACAACGGGATTGATGTCAGCAGTTATAATTTTCACTCCCAACCAGAAGAACCTCCTTACTTAGCTTTTTTAGGTCGGATGTCTCCAGAGAAGGGAGCGCACTTAGCCATAGAAATTGCCAAAAAAGCTGGTTGGCATTTGAAAATGGCAGGTAAGATAGATGTCGTTGATGTGGAATACTTTGAGAAGGAAATTAAACCGCACATTGATGGGAAGCAAATTGAGTATTTGGGTGAAGCCAACCATGCTCAAAAAAATGCTCTGATGGGAGGTGCAGTAGCAACTCTGTTCCCGATAACTTGGCGAGAACCCTTTGGATTGGTGATGATTGAGTCGATGGCTTCGGGTACGCCGGTGATTGCGATGAAATTGGGGTCTACTGAGGAGGTAATTGCCCACGGCAAGACGGGTTTCCTCTGCAATAATATTCAAGAGTGCATTAGTGGGATTGATCGGGTAATAGAGTTAGACCGCTATGCCTGTCGTCAGTATGTTGAGAACCTTTTCAGCGTTGAGCACATGACTGATGGCTATGAGGCGGTTTATCAAAAAATAATCGCAGAACGATTTTCTCAGAATGGGCATTTCCACAGTTTGCTTGATTTAGCTAGCGATCGCGTTTAAATATCGCATTTGTCTAATCTTACATGTTTTTAACTAAGTAGAATACAAACCATCGTAGGGTAGCACATCTGTGCTACCCTACCAAGTTACGCGATCGCTCCATTTTTCTAGCGTCTTGGCACTAACGCCTGAAACTCGTTCCAAGTCTTGTAAGGATGTAAACTTTTGCTGTTGACGGCTAATAATTATCCTCTGTGCTAACTTCTTACCTACACCAGGGAGAGTTGCTAATTCTTCTAGACTTGCGGTGTTGATATTTACTTTTTTAATTGCTTGTACCTCAGTTGATGAAGAAGTTTTTATCTGGGGACATCGTGTTTGTTCTAATTTGATTTTTTCTTGAATTCCTGGTGGTAAGCCGGGTTTAACTTTGGTATAAAGACGAGCAAATTCTCGCACATAATGGGCAGCAACTATCGGATTTTCAATCACTACAAGCGTCTCATCGTTACCACTATTAGCAGCATTTGACCAATTATGAGAACCTGTAATTACTGTTTGACTATCAATAACACCAAATTTGTGATGCAATAAATCGCCTTTGGGTAACACAGGTACACCTACAGTAGTAATTGGATTTGACCAAGGATGGTTATCAACTTCATATTTACATTTGTTACTGAGAGCAACCCCCATCATATCTAATGCTTCGCTATAAGGACGATAGGCAAATTGTGGTTCAATTAAAGCGCGAATTTGCACACTTTGTTCATGGCGTTTTTCTAAAATATTCGCAAGACGCTGTTCGGAAAAAACAAATAACGCCATATCAATAGATTTAGTTGCTGAATCTAAAGTCTTACCAATTAAACCATTACTACTGTTAATCCAAGGTTGAGTGGGAGAAGTAGGCGAAAATTGCACAGTAATTTGGGTGTTACCTAAAGTTATGTGTTTAGGTAAACGTATCGGCTTTTGCAAACCAAATCGACTATCTGGTTGACCTCTCGGCCCATCTCCCCACATAATATTAAACTCTTCTGTAAATAAAGATGCTAATTCTGGGCTGTCAATCTGCAATAAGTTATTTGCATTACCTAAACTGCTGGAATTTGTAAAATCACCAGAAGTATCACTTAATGTAAAATTGGCTGAAGTGATAATTAGAATGCGATCGTCCACAATCACAAATTTGTGATGCATCAAACTGCTACCCGCCGAACCATCTGCTTGATCATCCAGCCAGGGAATTTTGGCATTTTGCAAAATCATCAAAGCATCTCTTTGATTGATTTCTGCTGGACTGAGTTGATTATCTTGGTTAATATCGATAAATTGGCGAAATTCTTGATAGCGTTCCTGTTCCCTTTTATCTAACTTACCTACTTCAGCAGATGTAAAGCTACTCCAAGGTCGGCTATAGGTATTTTCTAAAATTATCCTGACTTTTACCCCAGCTTTTTGTCTATCAACCAATGCTTGGGCAACTTTGGGTAAACGTAATTCTTGTACCGCCACATCTACTGTAGATTTAGCGTGCGAAATAGCATCGACAATCTGTTTTTCTAAATCATCCCCCAGGCGAGTTTGCTGACGGTAAGCTTCTTTGTATTCTGAAGACTCAGAATGGTTAAAGTAAACTTGAACTAACGGATCTTGTGGTAAGGGTGCTGGACGCTGATTGTAGGACTGGACTCGTTGACAACCAGCGAGGGGAAAGATCAGTAAAAAGATATATAAAAAATATCTTTGTCTAGAGATAAATTGCACTGTAATCTGTTAAAAGTGGATTGGGAGTGGATATAAGGCGTTTTCACTTAAGTTAAATATAAAACCTAACCCCCAACCCCTTCCCTACTAGGGTTGGGGAGTAAGACTCAAAGCCTCTACCCTTCTAGGGGAAACGTTGAGAGAGAGGTTAAAACTCTACTGCACCCAATTGAGAACCGCTATATTTATCATTCCCAAAATTTTGTATTCTGAATGAAGTAGAGAAATAGCTTTCCAAGTAAAGGGAAAAATCCACTGTTAGACGCAGAATTATAGAGATTTTTTTCAGAATTTGTCCACTCAAACTGTATATGCTGACAAGATCAGCAGCCTACTACCAACTTGTGTTCTCACCATTATCGGTTATATGCAAATTTATCTAGATTACAGTGCCACTACTCCCACTCGAAAAGAAGCGATCGCAGTTATGCAAACAGTCCTCACTCAACAGTGGGGCAATCCTTCCAGCTTACATGAGTGGGGACAACGGGCTGCAACGGTTGTAGAACAAGCACGAGTCCAAGTTGCTGGTTTAATTAACGCCGCTACTCCTGAATCGATCATCTTTACATCTGGCGGTACTGAGGCAGATAATCTAGCAATTATGGGTGTGGCTCGGTTGTATGCTGTTCCTCAACATCTAATTATTTCCAGCGTTGAGCATTCCGCAATTTCTGAGACAGTACGATTGCTAGAGATGTGGGGTTGGGAAGTTACGCGCTTGTCTGTAGATGTTAAAGGTAGAGTCAACCCCCTAGATTTAAAGGCGGCGTTGCGACATAATACAGTCTTGGTTTCCGTGATTTATGGACAAAGTGAAGTTGGGACAGTGCAACCGATCGCAGAACTGGGTAAAATTGTGCGATGCCTGCGGCGGGCGGAGCCATCGCATGGGGCTTTGTTCCACACAGATGCGGTGCAAGCTGCGGGACGTTTACCCATAGATGTGCAACAACTGCCTGTAGATTTACTTAGCCTTTCTAGTCATAAAATATATGGGCCGCAAGGTGCTGGGGCGTTGTATGTGCGTCCTGGTGTGGAATTAATGCCCTTACTGGGTGGTGGTGGACAAGAAATGGGACTGCGTTCTGGGACACAAGCAGTACCGATAATTGCGGGATTTGGTGTAGCAGCAGAATTAGCAGCACAAGAATTAGCTACAGAAACACCACGGTTAATTGAGTTACGCGATCGCGCCTTTGCCCAATTAGCTGAGATTCCTGGTTTAATTTCTACAGGGGATAGCTGCGATCGTTTACCTCACCATATCAGTATGTGCTTAGAAAACGCCGACGGAGAAAAACTTAGCGGTAAAACCTTGGTACGACAGCTAAACCTTGCTGGCATCGGCATCAGTGCTGGTGCTGCCTGTCACAGTGGTAAACTTAGCCCTAGCCCGATATTATTAGCGATGGGTTATTCCGAAAAAGCTGCTTTGGGTGGAATTCGCATCACATTGGGGCGTGATACGACTGAAGCTGATATAGATTGGACGGTAATGGTGTTGAAGCAAGTTTTGCAAAGGCTAACACCGGATTTATCTTTAGTTAAGCGTTGATCGCTCATACTAAAATTTAGATACAGCATTTGTCAGAGTGTTTTCTATGTCCCTGCAAGAGCTTAAAGACCAAGCCCGTCAACTGCCAGTGAGCGTTGGCGTTGGCGAAGCCTCTCGTAGAGAAGCCTCTCCGAAGGAGACTCGCCTTGAACTTGTCCCTGCGATCGCCGAATCCTTACAAATGTTCCACTCCCCACTTTAGAAAGAAGGCAAAAAAGGGATCAGTAATATGAAGCTTTTGTTCCTCTTTATCCCAATCTAGTACTGGTGTTGAAGCTTCATCACTAGATGCAATTTCAGTCATTTTTTCGAGCACCCTTGTTACTTCATGACCTTGAGGTATGTTGTCTATTAAGACATCTTTTATAACTGCTCTCAACTGTTCATATTCAATGGTTTCAAGCCCAGGAGATAGTTGAGCTAGAGCTAACAATATTACTTTATAAATATCAGCAGTCTCACCACTTTTCAGCATTCTTGGGAGCCTATCAGTCCTTTGTCTAGGTCCCTTTGCTAACTTATCAAATACGATTTTTCCTGTTCCTTCTGCAACTTTAATAAATAGTTCATCAGATATGTTATCTATTTCTAACCTTTTTGATAAAGTTGTTTCAACTTTGTGAAAGCTTGTAAGTTCACGGCAGAATTCCTGCATGAGATGAGGACTACCATAGGCTTCCGATGCTAAACGCAAGCCAATGGATTTAGATAAATGTACATTCAGTAAAGGAAAACCTTCATTTGGAATCTCCAATAACTCTTCATCATTCCAGGTTGGAATGGGTATTGATTCAAGCCTTCCAGTAATTTCTCTTTCTACTTTTACCGCATCATATCTACGATGGGGTATGGCAATAAGAATAACTGGAAGACCCTCAAAAATTAAAGGTTTTAGAGCACGAATAATATTTCCCTGAAAGTCTCTATCAAGGTAGTGAAAATCATCAATAATTAAGGGGATATTTGCCTTACGAAGTTGGGTTATTGCGGCAGAGCGTGGGCTAAGAGAAATACTTTTAGTTTGTGCCATACCACGATTCTGGGAGTAATCTGACCCCAAATTCCCTTTCCCCTTTAAAAAAAGGGGTATGCTTGCTTCCGCTTCTATTTGACCTTTAATTGATGATGTAGTCTCCTGTGACTTTTCTAACTCTAAATCAGTGTAGCCTTGAATTTCTGTTAAAATATAATTCCAAAGATCATTCTCTTCTCCAATTGTTCCGCCATCTATCCAAATACCTTTCTCATTTCTGGGAAATACTTTATTAGTTAGAACGGTTTTACCCGATTTGGTCGCACCTGTTATAGTCACTAATTTGCACAAATTGTCGGTTGCTGAACGTAATTTATTTTCTAAATTCCTTTCTGAGCGAGCCACATAAGTATGCTGTGGCATTCCACCAGGTACAAAGATATGTGAGCTTTTATACTGCTTTAACATTGCTTTCCTTTAAGGCATTACATAAATGAATACAATTATAACTGTAGGATAAGAGTAGTAGATAGGTACTGGTAAATGGCTAGGGCACTGGTATTACAAGCTTGAGCTATCTTCAGTCCTACTGTAATTT
This sequence comes from Nostoc sp. NOS(2021), assembly GCF_017115025.1. Lineage (GTDB taxonomy): Bacteria > Cyanobacteriota > Cyanobacteriia > Cyanobacteriales > Nostocaceae > Nostoc. The sequence goes on from NZ_JABXKM010000323.1 coordinate 10,858, forward strand.
TCAATCGCAGCGCTCTATGTGGCTGCTGCCAAAAATAAGAGTTAATACTGGAACAATGAGAGTAATGTTAAACCGACATAATAAACTATGAGTTAACTTCCCAATAGTCTTGAAAATGCGATCGCCTTTACCACATTGATTCTTTCCCATCGCCACATTCCTTGGCAGAAGTGGTAAGGCGATCGCAGCACTCTATCTCACACCAGTTTTTTACAAATAAGTAAAATTTTGAGCGTGTCTCCCATACGATCGCACTCTAGAATCAGTATGTGAATCACTTTTGTGTTTACTCCTATGAACTTTCCTCCCCAACTCCAACAGAAAATTGAAAAATGGGCAAGCAATCAGGGAATCTCGACTCAGCAGTTTATTTTGCAGGCGATCGCCTTTATCGTGCAAGTTCCTGAGTAAGTACGATGTCTACGACGGGCTGATCCCTATGTTACTGCTGCCGAAAGGGTTAAACAAGTCTTTTCCCAAAAGGTAATATTTTGAGTCATAAAGGAGTTCAAGCATGACTTATTTTCATTACTTTTAATTAAGGCTTTTCTTGAATGAGTAAAACCATCATTGGAATTGGGATGTTTGTTGGCTCTACGATTGGCAGCTACCTCCCTGCATTGTGGGGTGGAAGTTTGCTATCGTTTACCTCGATCTTCTTGGGCGTCATTGGTGGCCTTGTGGGGATTTGGCTTGGTTATCGCGTATCAAAATATCTAGGTTTTATCTGATTGGCGCTCTATGTCACTGGCGCTGAAAGCCTTAAACGAGTTTTTTATCAACAGGTAAAATTTTGAGTGTGTCTTTGATGCGATGGCTCCGCCCCCCGCAGGCATCGCACTTATAAAATTGGAATGTGAAGCACCTTTGCATTTACTCCTATAAACTTTCTTCCTCAACTTCCACAGCAGATCGAAAAATGGGCAAGCAGTCAGGGAATCTCGACTGAGCAGTTTGTTTTGCTTATTTTTTCTGCTACCCTCTAAAAACACTGCTGAAAAATAAACCCACCAGTCTTTTCCCAAAGAAAAGCCAATCCAACCAAAATATCAGATGAATAGCTACTATTACCCAAAATACAACTTGGTATGAAACCTTCCTATTTTTGTGACGTAATCTTCGTTGGGCGATGAATCCCCCTAACCATCCACCCATGAATTCACACAAATGTAATCTCTTTTCTGATACTCTCCAACGCCCCTGCTTTGCACGAGATTTATCATCCGCGTACAGTGCAAAGGTAACAAAACTCATTACAGGATAGAGAATCAAAGGAATAGGGTTGAAAGTCGTCAATGCAAAATGCATTGCTCCTAAACCTGGTAATAAAGATAAGAGCAAGACCTCGAACATTAAAGAATATTTAGCTTTAGGTTGGAATGTTTCTTTCTCGATTGCGAAAGATGACGCGATCGGCATAGGTTTGGATACAACTCCTTCAATGAAGGCGTTGCAAGCATGAATTCTGCCGTCTTTACCAACCGTTAGCTGATAGCAAATCACATCACCAACTTGTGGACGATGATTTGTTTCTTCGAGTGCAGTGATATGAAGAAAAACGTCTTGACTGCCATCACTGGAGCGGATGAAGCCAAAACCCTTGTCATCTTTCCATGTTGTTAATTTACCTTTATGCAAAACAGGTTTCATGAAAGACCTTGATATCAATACTTTATTTTTAAGGTTCCCATATCAAGAGCAAATGATTCATATTCAAATTTAGCGAGGCCAAAATTAGAGCTAATACTGAAACAATGGAAGTAATGCTAGAGTGACATATAAACCATGAGTGAACTTCCCAATAGTCTTGAAGATGCGATCGCCCAATCTCGTGTAGCCGTCCAAGCTGCCCTTGCAGATGGCTGTACTCGCCTACAAGTTGAGTTCCTGTTCCCAGAACTCAAGTTTATGCCGGTGGCGGAACAATTTCTGCCCGTGTTTACAGAATATGATTCCCGTTTGAAGATTTTCTTTGCTGACGCTGGGGCTGCGGCCTTAGCCCGCCGCAATTGGGCTGATTCACCATTTCAAATTTTGGATATCGGGACAGGTAGGGCTGCTTCCTTGCAAACAAAAATTCAGCCAGAGGATGAAATTTTCTTATTCATTGCCCCCACTTCCGTAGAAGTACCGCAGTTGGAAAAGCTGTGTGAAGTAATAGGCGATCGCCCTTTAGTCTTGTTAAATCCCCGCCTAGAAGATTCTGGAACTGTGGGCATTGGTTATACAGCTAGAAAAATCCGCGATCGTTTTATCAGTACCATTGAATCTGTCTATTACCTCCGCCCCATAGACGATCAAAGTGCCCTACGTCGCTGCTACCCAGGACAGTGGGAAGTTTGGCTGGAAACCGGCGGCGAATATCAAAGAATTGCCGAATTACCCACAAAACCATCGGGTGATGATTTGGATCTCATCCTTTTAAAAGGACAACCGCAAACAACAACAGATGCGGCACCCACAAGAAAGCCCAGTGTGTTTAAAAGTTTGCAACGCTTTTTAAAGGCGTTGAGTAGTTAGGATAATGCAGAGGTAGCAGAGGTAGATTTTATTATCTGCTGCCTCTTTTTATGCAAAAGCTACAAAATTATGGGGTATTTGTGCGAATTTATTCACTGGCTAATATCCTAATATAATTTTTGATATTTATATTAATCTAAACATTGACCATAATATAGTTTTTTATCCTAATTTTTTGAATGGTCTTCATATGTACGATGGTAACAAAACTGGTCATGAGCGCAGCCTTTTATTATAGCAGTTCCTTTTGTCCCTACTAGTTCTAGACTTATTATTGCCCAATCATCGCCATTTAAATCCATGCTCCACGAATTTTTTCCTTCAGCTAATGCAGTATTTTTAATTTTTCCAATCATATCTGTGATATCAGAACAAGATTTAATTTTTTCTATTGCCTCTTGATATTTATTAGGAAATTGTTGCATTCCCCAAAAGTTTCTTAATTGATTTGGAATAATTAACCCAGGGGAGGGATTGTAATCAGAAGTTTTAAATGTTATCAAAGAGATGAATATAATTATAAATATTGCGGGAGTAGCATAAAACAATCTTTTGATTCTACTAATTGGTTTGCAAAATTGTAACCTACAACCAATAAAAATAAATATAAGAGTATATGAATAAAAAGCCACAGTTCCACAAATTATGTTGATTGTGTTTGTTATACAAATAATTACTTCAGGACTAACTGCAATTCCAGAACGACTAGCAGCCAAGATAAATAAACCAGCAACTATGTAAAATAAACCAGCAAAAAATGATTCAATTTGTGTATTTACACCTAATTTGAATATACAGCCTATAAATAAAAATAAAGCTAAAATTATCGGACTGTAGTCTTTATTCTTATTTTTAAGTACCCAAAGCAAAATGGTACTGGAAACTAGTGAAAGAAATAAGGCTATGACATAACTAAAGGGATAATCATAAGGCGATAGTAACCAGAATCCGAAAAATTGATTGAGGTTTAGTAGAGTTAATAAAGCAAGAGCTAATAAAAAAGGTATACTCCAAATAAATATTTAGAAAGTCAGACAAATGGTATTCATAAAATAATTGTTTTTTCGGTTATATATTACTCTAATTATTCAATATATTAATGATAAATTTAATAGACAACCGTATGCTTTCAGAAAAACATAAAATTTTACATATATTGACTTTGATCTTAGCTCGACTTATCCAAATTCAAGAACGTAGCCACCTCAATTGTAAATTTAATAGGACTTAGGCAACAAGCCTTTAATCCACGGCATAATCTGTATACTGCCGTATAATATATTTTGCCAAAATCATAGGAGAAAAAGAGGAGTTAGGAATTTTACTATTAACTCCTCATTATTCACTCCTAACTTTTTTAATTCGCTTGCAACGGGGCGTTTAAGACTTTCTCAATGCGATCGCGTGTTTCTAGTAAATGCGCTTTGGTGTATTCATCCTCGGAATTAACTTGCTTGAGTTTCTCGTCAAGTTGTTTGAGTTTATACCAAGCCAGAGTGCGAGCATCTTCTGGGACAGATTCTTTTCGCAACACCATAGCCGTCAAAATGTTCAGATATTCCCGTTGCAAGCCTCGCCGCAAACTGGAAATTTTGATTGATTTACCTTTTGGTTTGATTACTTCTGTCCAGATATCTGACTGCAAAGTATCAAATAGTTCGGGCAGAGTCAGTGCTTTTCCCTCCTGAGTTTTGAGTTCGATATCCTTGAGACGGGAGAGGCGATCGCCTGAGAGTAAATCCCGCAACACAGAACCCTGCATGAGTAGCACCAAATCATGAATTGGATAATCCAAACGGCCAACTTGCGGAGAACTACCCCAATGTCGCCAACGGGAAGGTGCTAATTTATTCAGCAGTTCTGGGGAAAAACTCAGGGCATCTTCTGCAAACACATACTTTTGCAGCGTCTGTAAAGCTTGGCGTTGTTGTTCAACTGGTACTGGTTCAAATGGTAATCGGTGTTGGCGGACTCCAGAGACTTTCTCGGAGGGTATCTCACTAGGGTGAATGCGATAGAAAGACTGTCCCCCGATGTATTTTGTGGTGTAATATATTTGCTGGAAATAGTTACCCAATACTGTGCTAAAACGTTCGCTCACATCGGTGTAACTATCACCAGCCATTGGGTAACGCTGATCGAGACGTTCCCACATCACCCGCGAATTATTCAACTGCCACTGAGAATAAAGCAGCACATTGCTGCTGTTATCCCAAGCATTAGCTGTGGGGTCAAGGTCATACACATCTTCATCTGTGGAATAACTCAACTCTGGCTTGTAGGATTGTGCAGCAATTTCCTCCAAAATTGGCTTTTCCGCTATGGGACTTGATGTCTGAATTGGCATGTAGCCGTATTTAATCGCCCATTCATCATAAGGCCCCACCATGCTGGGAAAATAATCTCCCTGCTTTGTACCTTGAGGAGCGATATTTGGGGGAATGTAGTCCATCACGGAAGTTGTCAGACCTTTAGTTTTAGTAATTTCCGTATTATTCATCTCCTCTGGTGGTAGCAGTGTACTACCACGGAAGTTATGGCGTAAACCAAGAGTATGTCCAACTTCGTGAGCGATGATTAAACGTAAATATTGATTGATATATTCTTTCACCTGGTCTGGAGTGGCCATGGTATCAGGCAGCAGTGACATTGCCAGTGAACCAAAGGCAAACTGGTTAGCAGCTTCCATCCCGTAGCATAAATCGTACTCGCCTGCCATTTTCGATAAACGACTCAACAACCCCTGTTGCTCTTGCATCTGCTGAGGGATACCATTGTTTTTGGCATCTAAACCATTGGCGCAAAGTAGACGATTTTGCATCAGAGCTGATAAAGTAGTTGTATTTTGTGTTTGGCTGGGTTGGATGATTTTGCGATAATCATTCTTGAGTGCCCGCACAAAGCTGGCATCTACGAGAATGTGTGCATCCAAAATTTCCCCAGTCAATGGGTTAACGCGGGATGGCCCCATTGCAAAATAACCATCGACTGTGTTAATCCAGCGAATCGTGTTGTAACGAATATCTGCTGGGTCCCATGTGGCGTCATCTGGCATTTGGCGCACTTCAATTGCATCTTTGAATCCCGCTTTCAAAAAGGCTTTGTTCCACATTAGGACGCCTTCTTTCATTGCATCGCGGTACTCTAAAGGCACAGCGTTATCAATCCAGAAGACAATCGGTTTTTTGGGACGAGAAATTACTGCTTTCGGGTCTTGTTTTTCCAAATGCCAGCGATTGATGTAGCGGACAAAAGAATCGCCGCGATCGTCGTCTTTGGATAAATCTTGGTAGGCGGTGATGAAATAGCCAACGCGATCGTCAGCAAGGCGCGGGTGATAATCTTGATCGGGTAGTTGGGAGAGACTGTAGTGGACGCGCAGGGTAAAACCACGGTTGTCAGCTAGCGACGCAAAGTTTGGTATTTGACTCTCGTGGCCAGCGCCACCAGAGAAATTCAAAACTGACTCAACTTCTAAGTTTTGGGGAAAAGCTTTCGCAGTACCAAAATAGGACTGGTCAGTGGTTCCTGGGACTCCTAAACTTACAGATAATCCAGCTAAGTCTGTCAGTAACAAATCGCCCAAGTCGATGAGAAGAGTTTTGCGTTGTGGATGAATGCTTTTAATGGAAATGGTGTAGAGAACAGAGTCACTAAACGATCGCACCAGCGATCGCACTTGAGGATCTCCCTCACGAGTGCGAAAATTGACATTGCGAATCACAAAGTTTAATTTATCATCCACCCGCTGGAAATAAAACAAAAAATCTTGCACAGGCATACCGCTGTAAATACCCCGTTCGCCGATGCCCGATTCCAGGGTTGCCGTGGCTAGGTAATTTTTATTAAGTTGCTCTGGCTTAATTTCTAGATAAATTTTATTCTTTTCTTTATTGCGATAAAGGGTGAACAGTCCCCTTGACTTTTGGGTATCTTTGATTACTTCGTCAAACGGCTGTAAATCTTCTTTTGCTGCTGGTTTAGCACTAGAATTAGGCTTTGAATTCGGTTTGTCTGGGGGTTTTGCAACTTGCAAAAATGGTTGCTGTCCTGCTTTTTTAAGGTCTTTTACTACCCAAATAAACGGTTGAGACTGTGCGTGTTTATTTTGATTAACTACCCAAACTTGCCCTGATGGTAGCCTCTGTTTCTGGGGAATATCGATATCCTTTGGCGATAATGCTGAGATTTTAGTTGAAGAAGTTTCTGTCGTTAACTGACTATTGGATTTCTCTTCACTTCTGGCTGTAAGCACGGCTTCTACAACCCGCATAGCTTTCTGGTTGGCTGACAAGTCTGTATCAACGTTAACAGACGGTGACTTGGCGCTAGCTGTTGCTATTCCTAAAAACAAACTATGTAACAAAATCATATAAAAGGTTAATCTGTTCTTCATCCCATGTATCCCTGATAACTATCCCGTAGTTAATTTTTAACTTTTGCAAAGCTATGTAGCCCGCTTTTTGCCGATTCTCTCAACTGCTTTATTTCAAGCAGCAAACTTTAGACTTTAATTTTAGTTGCCATTTTTCAGCTTGGTTACGCTGTTGTACTGGAGGATTTTTTTTAACAATTGTGTCTCCAACAAAGAGTAAGTATTATTCTTACATCAGACTAGTAAATATCTTGGCAAGAAAGTATCACAAATTAGCCAAAGTCAGAAAATTCCTTGATTTTTGAAAGAATTTTTCCGATGACACTTTATTTGCATCAGGAGAAGAAGCTTGAGGTGACTACGGCGTTCTTGAAGCCGCCCTTAAGGAACGCCGTCGGTGTAGCCCATCGTAGACATCGACAACGGATGATATTTTTCGTGTAGTATTTATTGATACTATTAATTTTTAGGAATGAGAAGCAAACTAGCACAGAAAAATTTTTAGTTCAGGATTATCAAAACAGTAATTTAAATGTAACAACGGACACAGAAATGTCAACATATTTATCTCAAGTCTGGCAGCTGCTGAGAAATTATGTGAGGGATATAAGGTTGCAAGAGATGCCAAAGACTACATCTGTAGAAACCGAAGCAGTTTTGCCTCTAGGAAAAAGTATTAAAGAACCAGACAAAAGCGTTAAATTTGCTCAAGATAATTTGCAGTCAGATTTATGGTCTCAAAGACTGCAAGAAAGCCTAGAAAAATGGACAATATCAAAGAGCGGTTTGACTTCTAAGATAGACGATCGCACATTGGACACTCTACCCTCTGGGTTTTGTTTTAGAGTGTGCGATCGCCAGATGCATGAAGAGATTTATGATTTACTGGGCAATGGTGCCCTGAAACCAGAAATAGTCAACCAAGTAATGAAATTGGTTGTAATGAGTAAAAAAATTCACCCAGAACTGGTTTTCTGGCGGCTAGAAGATTTTTATCGTCGCTGGTGTCAGGGAGAATTTATCGATGGGACACCAGATGAGAACTTACCTCAGAAAAAAAGGTTAAAGCTAGCGACACAAAATATTGCGATCGGGTTGAGACAGGTAGACATATATACAGGGCTGAACGTACTGATTTTACTCTTAGAGTTACACCGCTACGCCCAAGAGCGAGATGAACTCAAACAAAAAATCACCTTCTATCCATCTTCTCAACCGGACACAGATAATTTTTTCACATCCCAACTGTTGCGGATCATCAACTATAGCGATGCCCTGCAAATTGGCAACTTTAGCAGTATAGTTGGGCAATTCCTCAAAGGCGGCAACTTTCGGGGTGCTTACCTGGGCGATGCCAACCTCACTGGGGCAGACTTTAGCGGTGCAGACCTCAGCCGTGCTTACCTGGGCGATGCCAACTTAACTGGCGTAAACTTTAGCGGTGCCAACCTTAGCGGTGCCAACCTCGGCGATGCCAACCTCAGCGGTGTCAACCTCAGCGGTGCCAACCTCAGTGGTGCCGACCTCAGCAGCACCAACCTCATCGGTGCTAACCTTAGCTGTGCCAACCTTAGCCGCGCCGACCTCAACCGCGCCGACCTTAGCAGTGCCAACCTCAGCCGCGCCGACCTCAGCCGTGCCGACCTCAGCCGTACCGACCTCAGCAACACCAACCTTAGCCATGCTGACCTAACTAACGCCATCCTTTTCGGTGCAAATCTAAGTGAAGCCAACCTCCGCAGCGTCAGCCTTAGCCATGCCGACCTCTGCCGCGCCGACCTCAGTGGTGCTGATTTGAGTCACGCCATCCTCAACGGTACTAATCTCAGTGACACAATTCTTTTCAGTACCAACCTTAGCGATGCCATCCTGATCGCCGCAGACCTCAGCTACGCCAAACTTAACGGTGCCAAACTAAACAATGCCAGACTTAACGGTGCAATGTTCTTAGGTGCCGACCTCAGCGGCGTAGACCTGAGTCGGGTGATTCTCAACGAAGCCGACCTCAGCGGCGTGATTCTCAGCGACGCCGACCTCAGTGGTGCCGACCTCACCGACGCTATCCTGTTTGGTACAGACCTCAGTTATGCCAACCTTAACAGTGCTAACCTCAGTGGCAGTAACCTCAGTGGTGCTATCCTTAATGGCGCGGATCTCAGCCATAGCAATCTCAGCTATGCCATTCTGGGTGGTGCTGACCTCAGCGACGCGAATATGGAAAAAATGACCTGGGGTCAAAAGCAGCAGTGGGAAGATGTGCGGGGATTAGAGACAGCAGTTAATGTGCCGCAGGCGTTGAAACAAGAACTGGGACTGAATTGAGATCAGGGGAAGGGAAAAAGCCAAGTTCAGAACACCATCTTCGGAGTTTTAATCTTAAAAGATGAGTGTATTAACTTGAATGATCAACTCAGAAACAGCAAATGTCTAATTATTAGCACGATGCGATCGCCTTTTCTCTTCCTCCGTGTCCTCTGCGCCTTGGCGGTTCGTTATTCTTAATACATCCCATCAACCCCAAATTTTACACTAGACTCTAAATAACCAGTAATTACAAGAGTCCCAGCGAATGAACAAGCGTTGATCGCAAACCTGGCAGAAGTTTCGGCAATCCTTCTCAGTAGGAGAGAGTCTGAACGTTTCCAGTTAAATGCTATGCGCCTTTTGGCGGTTGCGTAAGAATCGCAAACCAATGCTGTAAACACCGAATACTAATGAACCCAACGTGAAAGCGGGTTCAGGAACGGTGACGGGGGTAACAGAACTGATACTTACAGCAAAGTCTCGATTCGAGTCTACATTATCAGCAAATTGGCTGTCGGCAGCGCCAATAAATAGATATTGTGCGTCGGTTGGAACTTGTACAACGGCAGTACTAAAACTTCTTTCGCCGCGTGAAATATAAAAAATACTGTTATCTAAACATTGAGCTGGTAGGCAGCCATTTAGAAGAGTAGCATTAATAGCACCCGGAACTCTCTCAGTTGTAGCGCCATTATACTCACCACTACTAGGTAGCAGGTTATTGTTAGTACTGAAAACAGCCCACATTGAACTATAGTATTCATTGGTGGGATCACCAAATGGTGAAAAACTTCCAAACTGATCCAGTTTTATTGTGTCACCTGGATTAATTCCCAAATCTTTTAAAGAAAAGGGTACGCTATCAGGGCTGGATGTATATGAAGAAATAAAACTTGCAGTTGGGTCAATGTTGAATCTAAATGTGAAAGCTTGTGCAGGGTCAGCTTTTATTACAGCTAAGGTGAAAGTGAGACTAGCGGTTGCAACTGATAATTTAGTGAATAAATTGGTCATTTTTTTGTCATTAAAAAAGTTTGGCATAGTGAATCGTGATAAATCATCAATTAATGAACCTAGATGCAGAGTTAGTTGTCAGTTGATGAACCTATCCCACTATTCTAAAAATCCCTACTTCTTTTCGTAAAATGTGCTTGAAAACCTTGATTTTTCGTTTTCAGTTCTCAATAAGCTTAAGCTTTGTAGCACAAATATTATTAGTGGGATAGGTTCATGAGTTGGCTATTTCACTCTATTTGCAGATATGTGCAATTACGCGCATTATTACGACTACTATAAAAAAATAGGTTTGTCAATCTACTGCTAGCTAGTTGACAAGTTTAACCGAAAGTCCTCTATGAAGCAATACGCTTGGGTTAAGCGCCCCTAAGAACTGTAATTTAGGGAATCTGTATTGGAACACCATCTTTCGAGTTCTGAACACGAAAGATGGTGTTCCCATCTCAAGAAATGCGGATCTCAGCTTGAGTAATGATCAATACTACCTCAAAACCAGTTCTGAGTATGCTAACTCTAGATCAGAGGGTTATATCCCGCTTGCTAGAGTGTGAGTCGTTCACGTAAAATATAGTGCCATTGTTGCAGCAGTTCTCATGACCTCATCTGCGTCGTTTGACACATTAGAGTCTTTACAGGCGGATATCCCTGAATTGATCGCTCGTTTACCGACATTAAAAAATCGGCAATTTATTCAGCAAGCACTTGCTACTATTGTTCGTCTCGCTGATACCGAAATTGAGCGTCTCGATTGGAAAATCTTGTCGGCTGCATTAGCAGATATGGAGCGCGGTTTCCAGCTTTTTTATAATTACCGACACGTTCGCAAAGTCACCATCTTCGGTTCTGCTCGTCTAGCTACAGATACACCAGAGTACCAAATGGCGCTTGAGTTTGCTCGCGCTGTTTCTGAATTAGGATTTATGGTGATGACCGGCGGTGGTGGTGGAATCATGCAGGCGGGTCACGAAGGTGCTGGGCGAGAAAATTCTTTTGGATTAAACATTCAGTTACCCTTTGAACAGCAAGCAAACCCCTTTATAGAGGGTGATCCCAAGCTAATTAACTTCAAATATTTCTTTACCCGCAAGCTGTTTCTCCTCAAAGAAAGTGATGCTGTAGCCTTGTTTCCGGGAGGTTTTGGCACTCAAGATGAAGCTTTTGAATGTATGACATTAACCCAAAATGGTAAATTTGGCCCAGTACCTCTAGTTTTAATCGATCGCCCTGGTGGTGATTACTGGCGGTCTTGGAGCGAATATATTGATAAGCAATTAGTGCAAAATGGTCTTGTCAGTCCTGAAGACCCCAGCCTTTACACGGTGACAGACAACTTGGATGTGGCTTGCGACGCTATCACCCGTTTTTACCAGGTTTATCATTCCTGTCGATATGTAGGCGATAAGTTAGTCATCCGCCTGAAGACAGATATATCAGACGCTCTGGTAGAGCAACTTAATGTTGATTTCAGCGGCATTATTATTCAAGGACGGATTGAAAAAAGTCAGGCATTACCTCAAGAAGCACAAGATGAAACTGTTGGACTACCGCGCCTCATTTTGTACTTCAATCAACGCGACTTGGGACGCTTGTATCAGATGATTGCCACAATTAACCAGATGGGTACTCCTTCACCAGAGGATGCAGCGCATCCAGAAAGAAAGTAACTATTAAAAAAGGGAAGGGAGAGAATTTTGAATCACAAGAAAATCGCCGAACGGCACGGAAGCCACTTGACAATAGATGTGTGGAGGAAGTGCCAACGGCGAATTTATTCGCCTTCAATATTTATCCGTGATACGGGTCTTCAATAGACCTCTTGCATAAATCAAAAATAAGAACCCCACCCCGCCAAAGCGTAGCTTTGTCTCCCCTCCCCGCTTGCGGCTACGGTGTACACACAAGTCGAATTACCCCCCTTAATCCCCCCGCTATATTGGAGGGAAACCGGAAATCTAGTTCCCTCCCCTTTATAAGGGGAGGGTT
>NZ_JABXKM010000227.1:0-51775 GCF_017115025.1 Nostoc sp. NOS(2021)
CTTCTTTGAGATGCTCTATCTTACTAGCACCAACAATCGGAGCCGTCACACCCGGTTGATGCAATAGCCAAGCTAGGGCGATTTGCGTTGGTTTAACACCGCGTTTTTGGGCTAATTCTACGACGCGATCGACTATTTGGAAATCGGAATCTTGATAGTAGAGATTGTGAGCAAATTCATCGGTTTTAGCCCGTAGTGTCTCGCCATAACTTTCCTTGCTGCGATTCCCCGCCAGAAAGCCTCGTGCTAGCGGACTCCAGGGAATAATCCCAATCCCTTGGTCTAGAGATAGAGGTATGATCTCTCTCTCTTCTTCTCGATAAACTAAGTTGTAATGGTTTTGAATAGATATAAAGCGAGTCCAGCCGTGTTTGTCAGCCGTGTAGAGAGCTTTGGCGAACTGCCATGCGTAAACACTTGAGATTCCCAAGTAACGAACTTTACCTGATTTGACTACATCATGCAGCGCCTCTAGGGTTTCCTCAATTGGTGTCTCGTAGTCCCAACGGTGAATTTGGTACAAATCGACGTAATCTGTTTGTAGCCGCCGTAATGAGGCATCAATGCTATCAAAAATATGTTTGCGAGACAGTCCCCGATCATTGGGGCCATCACCGATTTTACTAAAGACTTTGGTAGCAATGACGACCTGATCTCTTTTTGCAAAATCCTTAAGCGCCCGTCCCAAAATTTCTTCGCTGGCACCTAAAGAGTAAACATCGGCGGTGTCAAAGAAGTTTATCCCCAATTCCAAAGCTAGTTGAATAAACGGGCGACTCTCTTCTTCTTCCAACACCCATTCTCGCAATTTACGAGAACCATAGGTCATAGTACCCAGAGCCAGGCGTGATACTTTCAGTCCACTTTTTCCGAGATTTACGTATGTCGTCATACTGTTTGCTCTACTTTTTGATAACGTTGTGAAAGTTCTAAAGCAAGTTGAGAAGCTCGATGTGCTTCATCGATGTGTCCTAGCTGGCTGTAAGTATTAGCTAATTCCCGCTGTATCACGGGAATATTGCCAGCGATCGCTTGAGCAATATCTCGGTTTACCCATGCTTCAATTGCGGCAACATAAAGCTTTTGGCGATCGTTAGCTCTTTTCAGGTTTGCTTTCGCCACATTGAGATATGATCTCGCCTGGGTTAAGGCAACAGAGCCACCAGCAAACAAATAAAAGGCGGCAATTTGAGTATTAGCGATGGCTACGCCCGCCGTTGGCGTTCGCGTTAGCGTCTCTGAAAGAGAAGCCTCTCGTAGAGAAGGCATCGCACTAGCCGGATCAGCCTCAACTGCTTTGAGAACAACTTGGGCATCGTTACCAACACACAGTAACTGATCAACAAAGCTATTGATGGCATCTACCCCTGCTGATGAATCACTAGTAATTTCGAGTCCAGATAAATCTTTTACCATTGGTTTCCCACAGCATTGCACTGCGACAAGCATTACTTTGCTAAAGCTAGGCTATAAACTACTGTATCTCAATCGTGTTACCGGATTTTAAAATAATTAGATTAAGAATTTCATCCAAAATATACTGTCATGGCGATCGCTTTTCTCAAAATTGAGCAGTTTAGGAGTTGCGATCGCCTCTGAAAACGCCAAGACACACAACTACTTTTGTTGGTATTAGTTTTTTCCAGAAGTTAATTTTTCACCTTCGTAAGCGAGAGCGCGATCGCCTGCTTGGGCAAATGTCTGGGCAAGTTCAATCAACTATTGTCGCTCTTGATCATCAAAAATACCAGCCGGAGGAGGCATCCGTTTCTCTTTGATTTGGCGCACAGTTTCGTGCCGTAAAGAGAGTGCCTGATTGGGATAACTCAAGATTAATAAGGGATTCTGCTTACTGGCGTTGTCAGGACTGTGGCAGACAACACAAGCATTCTGCCGCAGCTTGACCTCAAATGCACGATAAGCAGCATCAACTTTGGCGACGTGTGGATTCGATGGAGAAAATAAACGGGTATAGAGTGTCACATAGGGCTGCTTCTTGCCACGAGCATCAGTCCAAATCCACTTACGATTAGGCATGATATAACCACTAACAAAATGCCAATTACCAAAGTTGGTATAGTGCTTTTCTAAACAGTGAAAGTTTTAAATCGTGACTTTTGTACCATCAAATTTGGTGAATGTGAAACCTTCAAATTTTTCGCGGAACGTTAGCTTTTCATCCTTAAGAATGCCGATAGCGATCGCTTCGCCAAGGGCCAACGACGCTGCTGCATCTGTGCGCCAATGAATCCCAGCACTATCACGACCCAAGCCAATATTCGCCGCTAGTTTGTTCAATTCCCCGCCTACTGTCAGTGGTGGCCCTTCATAGGGAATCAACTTGGTGGGATCTTTGGGATCGGGCACCACTGGATTCGGAATCACATAACTCTCATCAAATAGCGCCTTCAAGATCGTGACGCTGGCACCTGCTGATACCGAAGCGCCCCCTGGATAAGAAGAGTGCAACGGTGCCCCTTCGGGAAAAGCTTGCGGTAGCAGATAGGATTTGTTTTTGCTGAAGAAGCGATCGAGTGCTTCTGACTTGAAAACTTCAGGGTGAATCGGATAGTTCGTTTTATTCACTTTGTTGTTGTGAACCAATCCCCCATAAGCCTCCGCTCGCAGACGACGGTGAACATAATACTTTTGCCAATAAGCCGCTCTAATTGCATGTGGACTAACCCAAGCGATCAGAGATTGTGAATACCCCGGGCCAAATGTCCCAGAACCAGCCGCTTGTGTCTTCGACTTGTTGTAAGGATTACCGGGATTGTAAGGTGAGCCAACGCCACCAACTAGGGGGTCATCCTTAACTGGCTTGGCGAGTAGAATTAGAGCCGCATTTGTATAGACTGGTGGTGGCGTGTGGGCAATCTCTGACTGGTCGCGACCATTGATAAAGTAGCGATGGGTCGAGTCAAACTTAATCGTTCGACCAGAATCACCACCATTTTGTACTAGCAACCACTCGTCATAGTTGGTTTGAAAACTGTTTTCGGGAATAGCTAGGGGAACACGGTTAAGTTGAGCATAACTATGTGTTCCTGCGGGCACAGGACGCAGTAAAAACTGGGAGACGTATGGCCCCACATCTACCCCTGGTAAAGTGTGGTAAATCGTTTGACCAGAGGCATCAACGTAAATCGCGGTGCCTCGAAATAGGAGTTCGGGTGTAACCTGTCCGTTTTGTTTCGGCCCTTTGAATGCTGACAATCGATTCAGATCCTGAACTGCTGCCAGAATCAGCGGGTTAGTTGTATCATTGCGGAACTCGCTAAAGGGTACATCCTGCAAGAGTTGTTGCCAAGCAATTTCGAGGAATTCAGCCCCCTGCTCTGCACTATCGAGGGTGGGTGGCACTGGAATCGTCAATTGGCAAGTATTCACCCCACTCAAGCTAATTGCTAATGGAGTGAGCGGTTGTACCAACTTCCGTTTGCCGCCCAGGATGATCTTTTCATACTCGTTGGGATCACCGGAGTTCAGCGCATTAATCAAAGATTGATAAGCCTTCAGATCGACTTCGCCCAGCTGATTATGGGGCAATCCTCGTGTATCCGTCGCAATTTTGTTGGTATACTTCGCCTCATCTTCGTTGGTGGGATGAGGAGGAATGGGAATTTCCCGATTAACCTTTGCTGCTGTTGTGCGTATTTGAAAAGCTTTTTCACGTAAATTGTTGCCATAGTTAGACTTTGCAGCAGGTTCTTGGGCCCGGACAACATTTCCTCCTTTCTTCAAGGAAAGGGATGAGCTGAAAAACCCTGCCACAACACTAGCCGCACTAAACAAACCGACGCGACCGATAAATAAACGTCTGCTGGTGCGACCGAGGAATAATCTTCTACTACCTGCACTAGTTTGAGGTTGCTTAGTTTTTGTTATTTCACCATGAGCTTGAGCATTTTTTTCAGAGTCTTGATGAGAATTGGGATCTGCTTGCATCTAAGTTGTTCTCCACTGGCAAAAAATAATTCAAAAATCCAGCCATGAGTAAATACATGAACGGCTAAAAGCTAGAATGACTTTGAGCCACACATGGAATATCCACCTCTAGAAAAAGAGGGCAATCTCACTGAATTTGGGATGAAATCTAGGGTTGTTCTACTAGAAGCTAACTTGCGCTGGAGATGCTTCTACTGACAGTCATGTAGGTATTTAGTGCTAATATTCAAGCTTTCATCACATGGCTATTACACTTCCGTAGTCTTAATCAGTCCTATAGCGTGTTGCCAGGATTCAAGCCCAGCTATATTAGCTGTACTTTCTTCCAGTCAAACTGTTAAAATACGGTAACTCGATAGATTTACCGTATTTCTAGATATTAAATCAGACTTTCTCACAAATGGTGATGAAAATCAAGAGGTTTTTACAATCAACTTAGCAAGAGCCGCAGCAATTACGGCAGTGCAAGATGAAGAGTGGGGGAATAAATTTTCATGCCCTCGTTGTGGGCGAACCGCCCGTGGGGGTCTAGCTTGAAAAGACCTTGTTTTTTGCTGCTAGCTGTGTGATACTTTCGTTTAACTTAGAAAATAACATAAATCTCTTACAAAAGGGAAAAAATGATGATATTCAAGAGATTTAGAACGTGGGGTTTCTTGATTGGATTAGGACTATTGACGTTTGTATTTGTAGCTTGTGCTTCTGGTAATCAAACTGCTTCACAAGCACCAGAAAAAGTAACAATTGCCTATCAACCTGGAATTAATTACGCTAATCTACTTATCGTTAAGCAGCAGCAAATTTTAGAAAAAAAATTTACCAAGACACAATTTGAATGGAAAGAATTATCGAATGGTGGAGCTATTAGGGATGGAATTATCGCTAATCAAATACAAGTTGGTGCCGGTGGTCCTGGGTCGTTTCTCGTAGGTTGGGATAAAGGTGTGGGCTGGAGAATATTAGCTTCACTTAACTATAGTGAGTTTTGGCTAATAACGAAAAACCCCAATATCAAAAGTCTCAAAGATTTCAAACCAGGAATGAAAATTGGTTTACCATCTCTAGATGGGGTACAGGCAATTGTACTGCGGAAGGTGGCACAAAAAGACTTAGGAAATCCCGCAGCACTTGATCAAAACCTGCAAGTGATTGCTCACCCTCTAGGGTTGCAGTCTCTGTTAACTGGTCAAATTGATGCACATTTTACAACGCCACCTTTTCAATTTCAGGAAGTTGAAAAAGGTGGTAGGGTAATTATTAAAAGCTCTGATATTTTTGGTAAGACTAGCATAGCAAGTGTATTTACAACTGAAAAATTCTACAATCAATATCCTGAGTTTGGTAAAGCTTTGTATACCGCAATTGCGAATGCTACTAAACTCGTAAATGAAAAACCTGATGAAGCGGCCAAAATTCTCTCAGAAATAGATAGTGGAAAAATCTCACAGGAGCAATATAAAAAGTGGCTCACGAATAAGGCGGTGGCATACGGTATTGAGCCAAGAGCCTTCCTCAAATGTGGAGCATTTATGCATGAAATCGGGATGTTAAACAAGCAGCCCAAATCAATTGATGAATTGATTTTACCGCCGCTTAAAGGTGCTGGGGGAGATTAAATTGATGGTTAATTTAGAATCGTTAATATTAGCAAAAAATGTATACATTAGCTACAGCGAAGGTAAGAATAAATTTCCGGCTGTGGAAGATGTTAGCTTTGCTGTCAAACCAGGAGAAAAGTTTGTAATTATTGGGCCATCGGGTTGTGGAAAGAGTACGCTGTTAAAGGCGATCGCTGGTTTTCAGTCTATCAGTAGCGGAGAATTACTGATGGCAGGTAAACGCATCTCTATTCCCAGTCCAGATCGGATCGTTGTCTTTCAGGATTTTGAACAACTCCTACCTTGGCAGACTGTGGTGCAAAACGTTGTTTATGCCCTTGAGACTACAGGCAAAGCTGCTGGTAAAGCTGCCATTGCTGAAGCTGTAAGATATCTCGACTTGGTGGGAGTCTCAGCAGCTGTCAATAAGTATCCCCATCAGTTATCAGGCGGGATGAAACAACGGGTAGCGATCGCCCGCGCTTTGGCTGTAAAACCTCAAGTTCTCCTGATGGATGAGCCTTTTGGCGCTTTGGATGCGCTGACACGGACTCAACTGCAATACGAACTCAATACTATTTGGCAGAATACAGGGTTGACAATCATTTTAATCACCCATTCCATACAAGAAGCTGTTTACCTGGGACATCGAGTTTTAGTGATGACACCAGTACCGGGAACTGTCAAAGAAATTGTTGATACCGCAGAGATTAATGAGATCAACACTAATAAGTTTGTCGAAGTTGCTGCCTATTTAGAAAGTTTACTCGGTAATGATTCCCGTCGTGAGGCTTTTCGAGTATGAGATTTGTGACTCGAACAACAGCAAATTCCCATAAATTTGAGAAGTTATATGCTGATCTCCAAGCCAGTAGTACTTTCAGGCGCGGAGTAATTTTTTGCGGTCTATTGATTTTTTGGCAATTGTATGTGTGGTTTACCCAAGTTCCCGCCTTACTGATTCCAGGCCCAATAGCAGTCCTAGAAGTACTGTGGCAAGATTTATTGAGTCAAAAACTGCTGCAAGCAACACTCAGCACTTTGTCCGTGTTATGTACTGGTATGGTCTTGGGTGTGATTGTGGGTACGACTTTAGCAGCTTTCGCCAAAGTTTCTCGTTTTGGTCAAGATTTGCTAATTGTGCTGAGTTCGATGCTGAATCCCTTACCTGCGATCGCTATTTTACCCCTAGTGATCATTTGGTTTGGGTTCACTTCTGTTTCGATTATCGTAGTTACTGCCCATGCTACAACTTGGCCCATTGCCCTGAATACAGAAATGGGACTCAGTACCATCAACCCAACGGTTCTGATGGTGGGGAAAAACCTGGGTCTAGATGGTTTTAGACTGATTCGAGAAATTATGCTCCCTGCTGCATTGCCTTACATCTTAACAGGCTTGAGAACTGCTTGGGCTTTTGGTTGGCGCACCGTGATTGCATCTGAGTTAGTGTTTGGTTCAGGGGGTGCTACTAGCGGTTTGGGATGGCAGATTAATAACAGTCGCTACTTCCTGCAAACCGATCGCGTATTTGCCGGATTAGTGGTGATTGCAATTTTGGGTTTAGCTGTCGATTATATTTTTCGATTAATTGAAATCAGAACAGTGCAAAAATGGGGTATGAAACGTAGTTAAAAAGTTGAGAAAATTAGGCCGCAGCTACGCCCGTCGTAGACATCGCTTCCAGACAACATCCAATAAAAGCGGATTTAGCCTTTATTTGACTGTGGAAGTAAGCCCAACTCTGCATAAATTGGATGCACTATTTTTCTTATTTGGGGCAGTTGTCTACTAAAGAAATATGCTCCTAAAATGCAACAAATACCGCCAAAGAATAAAGCATTAGTAACACCAAAATGACCTGCTAATACTCCGAAAAATAAATTGCCAAAAGGCAAGATTCCTAAGAAACCAGTTGTAAATATACTAGTTACTCTACCTCTTTTATCTTCATCAAGAAGAATTGATTGCATAAAGTTACTAATTGAAGCCAAAGTTAGACTATTATTCATGCCAATGATAAACATGAATACTAAACAAATCTCTAAATTCGTTGAGCGAGAAAAAACTATTAAACCTAAACCTAGAATTGCGGCAGAACTTGCTATAATCTTTCCCAATCCTATGACATTTTTTCTAGAGATGAGATAAATACCTGAAACTATGGAACCAAGTGCCGAAGCTGTCATCAAAAATCCCATAGTTTCAGCATTACCTTTCAAAACTTCTTGAGCAAAAATGGGCACTAAATTGACATGAGTCATTCCCATAAAACAGATAATAATTTGGAGTACTAATAAATATTTAATCGGCAAAAATTCGTATGCGTAAATAAACCCTTCTTTGAGGTTTTGCCAAATTTGTGATTTTTGAGTAGATGAATTATTTATAACTGGGTTTACTTTGACAGTTAAAATTGCAGATACAAAGGGTAAATAACTAATACTATCTACTAAAAAACAGGAAGCTGCACCAGACCTAGCAATTAGTAAACCCGCAATCATCGGACTAACAAACTTCGCTGTATTAATCAAGAATGAATGGGAAGCCATCGCACTATAAGTATCTGATTTCTTATCCAAAAGTCTGGGAATAATTACCTGACGGGCTGGTAAATCGAAAGCTTTTACTGTTCCCTGAAGCGTGCCAATGACAATAATCCATGCAACATTAATGTTATCGCTAAGAGTTAGAAAGGTTAGGGTAGAAGATAGCACAATAGATACTAGCTGAGTAGTTAATAGGACATATCGTAAGTTCCAGCGATCTAGCAAGACTCCTACCAAAGGAGTAATAATCAAACCCGTAGCTTGATTTGTAAATCCAGCCACACCCACTAATACAGCCGAATTAGTTAATTGATAAACTAACCATACTAAAGCAATTTGAGTCATCCAAGACCCAAAAAAAGATAAGCTTTCTCCGATAACGAAACAAGAGAAATTTACGGATTGAAGCGCAGACGGAAGTTCAAAAGAAACAAACTTTAGTTTGTCTTTTTGGAAGTTTTCTCTATTACTTGGTAGCATGAGCGTTTCCCTGTTTTGTCAAAATAGACTTAACTTAAAAATATGAACTAGTGGTTCGTAGTGAGTGATTTATCGCTCAATTTCAAGGGCTAGAGCTACTAATTTTTTTGATGGAAAGAGTGTTAGTAAAGCTTAATGTTAGTCAGACAGAAAGTTTGTATGCTTACTATTAGAACAAAAAAATAGCAGCAGTATGAATAGACTACGTATCATACCATGTCTGGTCGAATACCCACAATTCTTGCAAATCAACCCATAACCCCTACCGCCAAGCAGCAAGGGTTTGAGGTGATTGATGCTCAATGAAGCATAGGTTAAATCACAGCCAAGCTCGGTCGTATTGAACAGGCCAGAGTTTATCGTGTCCCAGTTGTTTGGCTGCCAGATGTGGCCAGTAAGGATTGCGGAGTAGTTCACGTCCTAACAGCACTATATCAGCTACTTCTGTGCGAATAATCTCGTCAGCTTGTTCAGGAGATGTAATTAAGCCCACGGCTCCTGTATGAATATCGGCTTCGCGGCGGATGCGTTCGGCAAATTGAGTCTGATAACCAGGTTTAATTGGTATATTAATGCCCGGTATAATACCGCCTGATGAAGTATCGATGAGATCAACTCCTAGAGACTTGAGTTTGTCACTTAAAGCGATAGTTTGCTCAATGTCCCAGCCTTTGTCTACCCAATCGGTGGCGGAGATGCATACCCAAAGTGGATGTGTCTGGGGCCAAACCTCTCGGACTGCTTGAACAACTTCTCTAAGCAGACGAGTCCGGTTTTCAAAGCTGCCACCATAATCATCTTGCCGTTGGTTAGAAAGGGGTGAGAGAAACTGGTGCAGTAGATAACCGTGGGCAGCATGAATTTCCACTACGTTGAAACCAGCTTGCAGAGAACGTTTGGCAGCTTGAACAAAGGCGTCAATAACTTGTTGAATTCCTTCAAGACTGAGGGCTTCTGGAACTGGGCTATCTTTGCTAAAAGCGATCGCACTACTCGAAACCAAGGGACGCCAACCTTCCTGAGATTCATCCAGCACTTTCCCTCCTTTACTCGGTTTGGCAGTGCTGGCCTTTCTACCTGCATGAGCAAGTTGAATACCTGCAACAGATCCAAAGTTATGAATTAATGCTACAGTTTTGGCCAAAGTTTCTATGTGTGCATCTGACCAGATTCCCAAATCTTGGGGGCTAATGCGTCCGCCAGCTTCTACAGCTGCTGCTTCTGTTAGCACTATACCTGCACCGCCAACTGCGCGAGAAGCTAGATGAATAACGTGCCAATCATTAGCATATCCATTTGTACTGGAATATTGACACATCGGTGAAACGGCGATGCGGTTGCGAAAGGTAACTTCACGAATCTTGAATGGTTCAAACAGATGTGCCATTGATATTGATTCCTTCTCTTGCTAGGTAAAAGAAATTGGGGACGGATTTGCAGCATGAACTCCGAATTTGCATTAAACGGCTGTAGATTTTCTGTTACGTACACTGAAATGAGCGATAAACGCCACAGCCAACAAAAAGAATCCCAAAGCACAAACGCCGTTCCACTGCCACAATCCCCAGGTATAAGTACCAAGAAAAGAGCCGAGTGCGCCGCCAGTGTAGTTTGTAACCATGTACACGGTATTCAAACGGCTCTCAGCATTTGGAACTAAGTTGTAGACGCGGATTTGGTTTGAAATGTAACCAGTGTGCATTCCTAAGTCAAGAATAAGCATCCCTAATATAAGACCCATAAAATGAGTTCCACCAGCTATCCAAAGGATCACAAAAGCTGATAGAGATAGAACAACAGCTATTCCAACTAACATTCTGGGGCCTTGCTTGTCTGCTAGCCGTCCAACAATGGGGGTGGTAAAGACGCCAATTAAGCCAACTAAGCCAAATAGACCTGCAACTCGACTGTCGTAATTATAGGCAGGAGATTCCAGCAGAAAAACTAGAGTGACCCACGTAGCATTAAAGGCTGCAAATACTAGTGCAACGTTCAGCGCCGCTTCACGTAATACAGGCTGCTCACGAACGAGTTGTACAAGACTCTGCATCAGTTGCTGGTACGACAGTGTAGACGAAGGCTTGCTTACAGGTATCCGCCCTTGGATCACAAAAGCTAAGACAAGCATCACACCTGCCGAGATGCCATATACGGCTCGCCAACCCAGATATTCGCCAATTATCCCACTGACTGAACGGGCAAGGAGGACGCTGAGGATCATCCCACTGAGTAGCGTTCCGATCGCTTTTCCTCGCACTGAGGGGTGTGTCAGATGGGCGACGAGTGGAATAACTAGATGTGCCACTATGCTACAGAAACCAACTACGAAACTCGACACAGATAACCAGAGGAGATTAGGAACTGTAGCCTCCACCACCAAGGCACAGGCCAGCAAAACTAGCATAGTGACAATTAACCACCGGCGTTCCATCATGTCGCCCAAAGGAACTAACAACAGTAGCCCCACTGCATAGCCAGTTTGGGTGAGAGTGGGAATAAATCCCACCTGCTGGACAGAGATATTCAAGCTACGTCCCATATCAGCCAGTAGCGGCTGATTGTAGTAGACATTTGCCACTGCTAAACCACAAGCGATCGCTAAAGTTAAAACGGTACTTCGCTGCGTCAGCGAATTGCGATCAGTGGTCACAGTGTGCTCTTTAGAACTCATTATGATGCACCAAAATATGGAATAGTAGCTTAAATACTTGTTGAATGAATAGAGTCCTGATCAAGACTTGGATGAATAGGCTGATCATCAGGCTCTTGGGTCTGGAATTCCCAGATATCGCGTTTTCCTAGTTCTTGATCCACTAATAACTGTAGATGATCTGGTAATTTAGTTTTTTGCCAAATTGACCAAATTTCTCCACAAAATAATTCTTTTTCAATTTGTCCGAAAAACATTGCTTGATTCTCCAGTCATGTAACAATTTCAGTTTAGTAACTCCTAATTTAGAAAAGATGAAGTAGCAAAATTTTCATCCTTCATTCTTTCGCCGTCTTTAAAATACAGGTACTATTCGCCCCTGATACTGCTTGTTAATAAAATCTCTCACCTGTGGAGCGTTAAGCAGCTTGTTCAGCTTCTGAATTTTGGGTTCATTTTCTCGACCCTGTAATGTGACTAATGCCAAGACATACTTTTTATCTTTAGCTGTCTCCTGTCCCATAGATTGCGGTATTATTCCTGCTAGAGCAAAAGTCTGAGCCGAGGAAACAATTAAGTCTACATCATTAATAGCTCGAACTACTTGGACTCCTTCTAATTCCTTGATTCGCAAGTTTTTGGGATTCTCAGCTATGTCTCTCTGAGTTCCAAATCCCTTGGTATTTTCCTTTAGTTTGATTAAGTCATTGCTTGCCAGTAACCTTAGTCCTCGATCGTTATTAATCACATCATTGGCAATTGTGACGGTGGCATTTTGGGGAACTTCATTCACAGATTTAAGGTTTTTTGAGAAAAGACCCAGTGTGCTTAAGGAAACTAGATTTAATGGGAATAAATTTATTTTGAGTTCCTTGACAGCATTATTCATGAAAGGTCGATGTTGAAAAAAATTGGCATCGATTACTTTGTCTGTTAAAGCTGTATTCGGTTGTATCCAGTCATTAAAAGTAACAACTTTTACTTCTAATCCTTCCTGATGTGCCAGCTTGGTATTTACAAACTTCAAAATATCTTCAGATATGATTCCCGTCACCTCGACTTGAATGACTTCTTTTTCTGAACCTCTTTGTCCTAAAACACTAAAAATCTCACCTGGTTTAAAAAGCTGCTGTACCACTATTACCTGCTATTGGGCAATTTATTTGTATACTACGATAAATCGATAGGTTTAATGCAGTATTGACTATAAGATTTGCATAGATGAAGATAAAAAACAAGGGCGTTGCTGAATAAAAATATGAATTAAGCGTCACCGATAGCGAAAGCGTTGCGGTGGCGGCAAAACGCACCTCAAGGGAAAAGCTGCTCCGGCAATTCGTGCTTGTTTCTTGTGGTATTACAAAGAAAGGCAGTCTTGCTGAGAGCAGAAGGCAGCTATGTAAGAAGTATTAATAAAAACTTTAGCTCTGAGTATAGAGCCACGTATAAAAAGAAGAATTGTATCGAGATTTGAGCGCGAGATACAAAGCCTAGCCAGTGCGGTCTTGGGATACATCCCAAGACCGCACTAGCGTCGTCCTTGCTTACTTTAGTGGAGTTTAGCTATTAGCCAAGAAATAAATTTCTTGGCGGGAGATGGAACAGATGCAAGATTTGAGTATCAGGTATTTCGTGAAATGGTATCACTCTAGCTTTGTTTCATTCTGAAGTGCGCCCCGCACATGGACTGCTGATAATCAGGCAAATAAAGCATATACACCTAAAACTACAGCGTTAACCTTTATACCTGATTATTCTCTCCCTATATCTAACTGTACTTGCAATCCATCATTGTCATTCCCAGACTGAGCGGGCGCTAAGAAAACAGAAGTGTCTGGCAGTGATAATGATTCGTTAAAGCGGATTTTGACTGGAGTTTTATTGTCTCTTCTATTATTGTTGGAGATGCTTGCTGGATTAGTTTGCTCAAAAAAGCTTTTAAAGTCATTTTGAGATGTTCTCTGATCAATTCCAACTAGAGAATCACCAGTTAATCTGTATTGTTGTCGATTTGAGCTTGATGCAGGTGACTGGGCGTACACCTGGCTTCCTAAGCTTGCAAAGGCTGCCGTAATCCCCAAGAAAGCAATAATGTTGGCGTTCATTTATTTTATCCAAATTATCTTTAATATTGCTTGTCTTTATTCTGTGATCAAATTTTTTTAATTAACTCTATCGTTAGGTTATACAATAATAATTTTATTGCGTATATACTTAGGTTGTCAATGATTCCTGCTCTGTACAAACCTTTAATTATTCGCGCCCACCTACTTATACCAATTCTATGTGAGGCTGCGCTTTATTCACGTAGGGGCAATTCATGAATTGCCCCTACAGCGCGGTTTTGGGTAAGTTCTATAGGCGCATCTTCAAAAAGAAATGGTATTAGTTTGTTGCAGATAACTTAACAACCAATTTGCCGCCGTCGCCCTGCGAGTTTGACGAGGCCCAAATTCACCAATTTTGTAACCTTTGAAACCCAGTTTTTCTTTTAGGATTTGTTTATTTTCAGCAGGAATGGAACGAGTCAACTTGACTGTTGCAGGGCGAGATTCAATGAAATCTGGTGGTTGTGGGTACTCATTCTGCCATTCTGGTGCAACTTGGGTAGTGTCCCATTGTGCAGTTGAGGAATCATAGCGATAGCCTAAATAATGCCATAGCAACTGATTAACTATGGCATCATCAAGTTTCTCGTCAAGAATTGCCCAAATTGTTTCTGTATTGAGTGGGGGCAGGTTAGACATAAACAATTCAAAATTCCAAGTGAAAAAACTGACTACTGATTAAATTACAGCAGTTTTCAGGTATTTAGACTACGACTGGTAGGTGGAATAGGGAGTAGGGAGTGGTGTAGTTCAATTACTTGAAAAGCGCTGTAAATGTATAAAAATTAGTAGGTAGTAAGAAAGACTTTATCATTACTCTATTGCACTCCCAAAGATAGGGATAACTTTATTTTTATCTACACCTGCTGGAAGATTTATCTGCCACAAGCATTAGACGCAGGACTTACGCAAAAAGGTAGTAAAGCCTT
Source organism: Nostoc sp. NOS(2021) (assembly GCF_017115025.1). Lineage (GTDB taxonomy): Bacteria > Cyanobacteriota > Cyanobacteriia > Cyanobacteriales > Nostocaceae > Nostoc. Next base: position 14,263 of record NZ_JABXKM010000227.1, read on the forward strand.
GATTTACCGTAGGGGCAATTCATGAATTGCCCCTACATTTCGTAGTTGATGCGTAAGTCCTAAGACAAACTATTAAAGTGACCCTAAATAAGGAGATTCGCCAACTCAAGAGGAAGATTATGAGAATAGGGGATCTGTTCAGAAATATAGTCGGTCGCAAGCAGAAACGACGTGATCAAGAGTAGGATAATCGCGATCGCTAGTACAGAAATCACAATGACGAAGACTAAGATCGAGAGTACAGACATCGCGGCGATGAAGGCGATGACGAAGACCGGGATTAATTTCGCGAGTTAGAGTTAAAAACAGGTTGTGCATACACAAACTAGGTAGACTGGAAATCGTAAAGATTAGACCAGTCTATGCAGAATTCCACAGCACTGCCAAAGATCATCCGCGCCCATGTATTCATTTCTGGCCGAGTCCAAGGAGTGGGCTATCGCTACGCCACAGTGGATACAGCTAGCCAGTTGGGATTAACTGGTTGGGTGCGGAATCTCCCCGATAGTCGAGTAGAAGCAGTCTTTGAAGGGGCGCGAGAGGTTGTAGATGACATGGTTCGCTGGTGTCACTCTGGGCCACCTGGTGCTGTGGTGAAAGATGTTGTGGTTGAGTATGAAGTACCGGAAGAGTTGCGGGGATTTGAAGTTAAGCGGGTTGAGTAGGGAGTTAACAAGGGAACAGGTTATAGGTTACAGGGCACAGGAAAGAAAAACTATCCCCTGCTCCCCTGCCTTCTGTGAATACAGCTAGCCGGTAATGAAGCTAATGATTTTGATCCAGTTGGCTCGTCCAAAGGTATAATCCCGTCTTACAGTACTCCTGAAATCCGATCCGGCGATATACATTTACCCCCATTTCCGTGGCTTGCAATGTTGCAACATGGTATCCAAGAGCATAAGCTCTCTGTAGTGCAGTTAGCACCAGTGCTGTTGCGAATCCATTTCTTCTTGCTTCTGGGATTGTAGCAACAACGTAGATACCTGCTACTTGTGGATCTAGATACAATGCTGATGTTACCACGGGCAAACCTTTCCACCAGCCAATAAAACGGATATATTCTTTGGAATCTATTCCCAAGCTTAACTCTAGGTCATAATAGGCATTGTATTCCCTATCAGGAATTTCAAAGCCCACCGTTGCAACTCGCACCCAATGCTTCAGGGTTTCGTGATCTTTAACCTGTGCGATCGCTAAATCTGCTGGCACAGACAGATCCTTAGCTAAAGCCGACAAATCAATCGCCATCACAGGCAATTCACCTAAACGGCTTAATCCATGAGCTTCTAAATACTTTCCTAAATCCGCTGGTTGGGTTGCTGGCCCTGTCCACCAAAACATTGGTATCTGCTGCGCGGTAAAGTAATTGAGAGTTCCGGTGATGGTAGCATCAATTTGGTCAGGGTAGAGTTGGGCACGGCAAACACCGTTAAAAAACGGAAAAGAAATGCCAGTAGAAAAACGAATCAGGTTAGATTCAGAGTAGAGTTGGCGATGTGGCGCCCGCCCATAGTTCGTCAAGAATGCGAACATATTGTTTTCGAGCGCTGTCACTAAGTTAGGTGTCGATAAATCCTGTAAAACCTGGTTCATATTAAAAGTTTGAGTACAGAATTACACGAGTGAGCCTACCATTTTTAGCTAGACTAACGGTGTGTATATTTCTGTAGAGCAGTACTAGTCAACTACCAAAACCGCTGAACCTGCAATTTTGCCACTACGAAGCGCATCTAAAGCCTCATTTGCTTGAGTTAAAGGAAAAGCATTTACTTCTGTGCGAATCGGAACTTTGGGCGCTAAGGTCAGAAATTCTTCACCATCTTTGCGAGTCAGATTAGCAACAGAACGCAACACTCTTTCTTGCCAAAGAATGTCATAGGGAAAAGAGGGAATATCGCTCATGTGAATCCCAGCACAAACTACGATACCGCCTTTGGTAACTGCACGCAAAGCATCTGGTACTAGCTTACCTACGGAAGCAAAAATAATCGCTGCATCCAAAGGTTCTGGGGGTGATACATCTGAGCCACCCGCCCAAGTTGCACCCAATTGACGGGCAAACTGTTGTCCTTCAACATCACCAGAACGGGTAAAAGCAAAAACTTGACGTTTTTGATAACGAGCCAGTTGTATCAAAATGTGAGCGGCTGAACCAAAGCCATAAAAACCCAGTTTTTGTGCATCACCTGTCATTCTGTAAGCACGATAGCCAATTAAGCCAGCACACAACAGGGGTGCAGCTTGCAAATCAGCATAGCTAGGGTCTAGGGGAAAGCAAAAGCGGTAATCGGCAACAGTGTATTCTGCATAACCGCCGTTAAGATTGTAACCAGTAAACTCAGCATAATCGCAAAGATTTTCACGACCAGAGAGACAGTAACAGCAGCGATCGCCGCAAGTATAACCTAGCCAAGGAATGCCAACTCGTTGACCGACATTAAAGTTATCAACGCCTTCACCCATCGCCTCTACAGTACCCACAATTTGATGTCCAAGTACTAGAGGTAGTTTGGGGTGCGTTAATTCTCCATCAACTATATGCAAATCTGTGCGACAGACACCGCAAGCGTGAACACGAATCAGTACTTGCTCAGAGTTAGGTTTTGGTATCGGTAACTCTGCTAGCTTTAGGGGTTGACGCGGTGTCTCTAAAATCATTGCACGCATAAGCAATTCAAAGTTTTTTAACTAAATGGTAGCAAGTATTATGGCTTTATACAAAATCCAATGTTTATCAAGTGAAAAATTAATCTCGGTTGAAACCACAGCCTAAACAACGCATACAAACAAAGAAAGCCGCTAAAACTGAGATAATCTCAAATACCAATTGAAATGACAAGGGAGCTAGAGAAAATCCCCAACTCAGAGAAATTGTCCCAGTTACCATAGCCGCAATGCGATGAATTTCGTCTTTAGTTCTCAAGGCAAATAAAAAAATTCCTAAACCCAATAGTAATAAGACTAAACTACTCATAAAGATATTCATTACTTAGAAGCTAAAAGTCAATCATCCAAAGCTGCAATGCTGACAAAAATTGTATATGCAATTTTTTGACACTCTCCTTATCTATATTATCTGTACTAACAACCTCTGGACAGCTATGCCTTTACGCCGGATTCCAATATTCACTTTGACAGATGTTACCTCTATCTTGCGGGTTTGGATCTTCACTCCCGCCCCTCAGTGATTATACTCCCTAGCGATCCTGGGGAGCGATCGCAGATCGAATTACCTCGAATTATATTTTTCCTGATGTGAATATTCTACAAGTTCAACTGGTTGCAGCGATCGCGAGCTAATTTGAGTCTGCGATTGTCGGAGTTTCCCACCAGTAGTGCAACTTTTATTACAGCATCTGTGACAATTTTTATTTAGTCTGCATTTGATATTCGGTTGCCACTAGCTAGAGGTCTTACCATTTTTAATTGCCTGTGGCAGTATGTCAATAGTTAACAAAAATATCTTTTCATTTTGCTAGTATCATCTCACAGAGGTAATGCAGGTGAGTTTGGATGGAGAAATTAACTAAACCAGTGCGATTTTGGCTTTGTGCAACTATCATGATTTTGGGTTTGATAGGCTGCGATCGCTTTGTCGGTACTTCTGGAGAACCAGTTGAGCGAGTGAGTGATGGCGATACTTTAGTAGTCAAAGATGCTGATGGCAAAAATTTTAGTGTGCGCTTTGCTTGTATAGATGCGCCAGAAATAGCTCATACTAAGAAAGAAAAGCAGAGTAAAAGCGCTAGCGATCGCAATCAATTTACTTGGGGTGTGAAAGCCCAAGAACGGGTGCAAGAACTGGTGCAACAAGGAGGCGATCGCGTGACTTTGAATATCACTGATAGCGATCGTTATGGGCGTAAAATTGCCGAAGTCCGTTTAAAAAATGGCACTTTTGTACAACAGGTATTGTTGCAAGAAGGTTTAGCAAAAGTGTATCGTCCCTATTTAAACAAGTGTCCTAGTAAAGATTTAGTTCAACAAGCCGAAGCTAAGGCGAAGGAACAACGGCTTGGCGTTTGGAGTGATACTAAATTTGTGAATCCTTGGGAATATCGCAGCCTATATAAGAAGTAGAAACTTGAAAACTCCTACTCTTCTCCCCAAGTTTGCAGTTGCAAATACACTAGTACCAGCGTCACTGCTAGTAACACCGTCGCTGCTGCTGCTGCATAACCAAAATCAAATTGAGCAAAAGCCTCTTGATAAATGTAGTAAACTAGCAAATTAGTCGAATTCAGTGGGCCACCGCCCGTCATCACATAAACTTGCTCAAAACTTCGTAATGTAAAAATCGCGGTAGTGATGATTGCAAATATGACAGTAGGGCGCAATCCAGGCAGAGTAATATACCAAAATTGTTGCCAAGCATTTGCTCCATCCAAATCTGCTGCTTCATAACGACTGGGAGGAATTGCTTGCAACCCTGCTAAAAAAACCACCATATTGAAACCTAATTGTTTCCAAATACTCATAACAATAAGTACCGGCATTGCCCAAAATGTGTCTCCTAGCCAGGGTATGGCTGGAATGCCAAAAAAATCTAAAAGTCCGTTAACTGGCCCTGATGTTTGGAACAGCCAGCGAAATCCCAAACCGGCTGCCACAAGTGAGATAATTGAAGGTAGAAAATAAGCACTTCGCAGGATGCCCCGCAAGGGAATGGAGCGGTTTAATAGTACTGCCAATCCCAAGGAGATAACTAAACTGGGAATGATGGTAGCAACAGTAAAATAAAAGGTGTTACCCAGAACTTGCCAGAAGTCGGGGTTGAGTAGCAAGCGCCAATAGTTTTTTAAGCCTATCCAATAAGTACCTTTTAATGTGAAACTACCAGCAGTGAAACTGAGGTAAAACAAATAGGCGATCGGCCAAATGATAAAAACGCCCAGTAAAATCAGTGCTGGTGTAAGAAAAGTCCACGCGGCTACTGTATCATTATCCAACCACGACTTAGTATATATTTTTGGCATCTATAATTAACCCTCTTAGCTGTTATGACCCTCCGCCCTGATTCTACCCTTAGCTTGGTTTCTCCCAGCATTAGCGAGCGCCAACAAGTCGCCCCTTTAAAATTGGGAATTATGGCTTCTGGAAATGGCAGCAATTTTGATGTAGTTGCCCAAGCTATCCAAGATGGACAGCTAAATGCCCAAATTCAAGTTTTAATTTACAATAACCCCTCGGCGAAAGCAGCCGTAAAAGCAGCTAATAGAGGTGTAGAAGCTGTTTTATTAAATCACCGCAACTATCAAAGCCGAGAAGAGTTTGATGAGAAAATTGTGCAGACATTGCGGCACTACGATGTAGATTGGGTGATTTTGGCAGGTTGGATGCGATTGTTAACGTCAGTTTTCATTAATGCCTTTCCTGAGAGGATTATTAATATCCATCCTAGTTTGTTACCTAGTTTCAAGGGAATCCATGCTGTAGAACAAGCCTTGGCATCTGGGGTAAAAATCACTGGTTGTACAGCACATATCGCTTGTTTAGAAATGGACAGTGGCCCAATATTGATCCAAGCCGCAGTACCAGTGCTGCCGGATGATACAGCAGAAACACTCCACGCCCGGATTCAAATTCAGGAACATCGGATTTTGCCACTGGCGATCGCTCTGGCAGCTTATTCGTCAAAAGTTACACTAAGCCTAACGTAAAAATACATGATGTTGTTGGCGAATTCGTGAGGGGTCAGACCCATGCTTTTTATACTCGAAAGTCACTATCCCCAATCCTAAGACAACTATCAATGCTCAACTGAATGCGCCTAGAAAAAATAATCTCCTTTAGAAATCTTCTAAAGGGGTATTATTTCATATTTACAATAATATAGATAGACATAATTAAACATACAAGAAAATCCTAGTTTGTAGTGAGCGATCAATCGCTTCTTCAGATTTATCAGGACTAAAGTCTTGACTACAAACTTTAATTTATTTATGCCTAACAAGCAGCAACAATGCGCTGTTCACCGGAGTTATGCCGAGATACCTGATCAGGAAGTTGCAACTGAATTTTAAGCTAGAGCTACTACTGGTTGCTGCCAGCGTCCCACCGCTTTACCAATCACTGCTAATTCTTGCATCAAGTTATCAAAACGGTCTGGTGTCAGAGATTGGGGCCCGTCGGATAAAGCTTTGGCAGGGTTGGGGTGAACCTCTATCATCAGGGAATCTGTGCCAGCTGCGATCGCAGCCATTGCCATTGAAGGCACAAACTCAGACCAACCTGTACCGTGGCTGGGGTCAATCATGATTGGCAGGTGAGTCAGCTTTCGCAACACTGGCACTACTGATAAATCCAGGGTATTTCGCGTATACTGGCGGTCAAAGGTGCGTATTCCCCGTTCACACAAGATTACATTGGGATTGCCAGCTGCCAAAATATACTCGGCTGCCATCAACCAATCTTCAATAGTAGCCGCCATTCCCCGCTTCAAGAGAACTGGTTTCGCCTGCGCTCCCACTTTTTTGAGCAAGGAGAAATTCTGCATATTTCTTGCCCCCACCTGGATTACGTCAGCAATTTGGGCAATTTTATCCAGGTCGGCGGCATCCATTACTTCTGTAATAATACCTAGTCCGCTGACTTCCCGCGCCCTTGCCAATAAATCCAAAGCACTCTCGCCGTGTCCTTGGAAGGCGTAAGGTGAAGTCCGGGGTTTGTATGCTCCTCCGCGCAAAAATGTGGCTCCAGCCGTCTTGACGCGCCGCGCTGTCTCCACAATCATTTCTTCATTTTCTACGGAGCAGGGGCCGGCAACGACTACCAAAGGGTGGTGTTCACCAAATACCACCGCTCCATTGGGAGTATTAACCACCACTTCCGAAGCTTCGCCGTGGCGGTACTGGCGGCTGGCGCGTTTGTAAGGCTGCTCTACCCGCAACACCTGCTCAATCCAGGGGCTAAGTTCCTGAATTTGTAGTGGATCTAAGCTGGCGGTTTCACCTACTACACCAATGACTACTTTGTGTTGACCAACAATTTTTTCTGGAGTTAGCCCCCAGCTAATTAGTTCCTCATCAATGCGGTTTATTTCCGCCTCTGGGGAACCACTTTTCATTACTATAATCATCTGAAAGTTCCTGATTAATTGAGTAAAATTTTCTGTAAACGGGTTAATTTTATTGTTGTCTATTGGTCTAATTACGAATAGTTAAAAATAAAATTTATTTACAAAATAAATAGACAAAACATAGCGCTCAGTCAGTAGTTTTACTACTAAATAACTGGATATGGGGTATAAAAAGGATTAGATAATTTTAATTAGTAATGTTGAAGTTATAAAATTTCAACTTCAACATTCACTTCTTCATTTACCCAATATCGCAGTTACGTAATACCTGAGCGCCGTTCATTAAGAGTTTTTTTGCCGAGTTTCGCGCCAAACTGCCACCATTCGTCCCCAATTGGTGTTGAACTCACCCAAACCCAGCAAACTTCCGACTCTTTCTTCATCCCAAGAGGCAGAGAGAACGCCATAAGTTATCCCTAAGACTCCCAAACCAAATAATCCCATGTTCACCAATAACACGGCGATGGGAGGTAGTTGGATGTCGGAGTAGATAGCAAGCAGATAGCTGACAACTAGGGTGCTAATGCCCAAAGCTGTTGGTACACCACAGAACCCAGCTACCCGTCGGATCATCCGCTGGCTGACTACTTGGGGAATAGTCATCTCTTTTTTGGTGTAACGCGTCCTTCTATCAGCCTGTTTGCCAGATTCTTGTGACTGTGCTGCTGGTTTACTTTGACTTTTTGCGGGTTTTTGGCGCTTTTTGTTTGGTTCAAAGGGCAAGCGACTGCGTTCAGATTCTTCAGCAGACATAAGCGGTAGTCCCTATCCACGAATACCGAGGCGAGCAATCAAAGCTTGATACTTTTCCCGACTTTCCTGCGATATATAGGCTAGAAGACGCTTGCGCTGACCAATTAGCTTCAACAGTCCCCGCCGGGAAGAATGGTCTTTTTTATTTGCCTGAAGATGTTCGCTGAGGCGGTTAATGCGCTCAGTTAGCATGGCAACTTGGACATCGGCCGAACCAGTGTCGGTTTCGTGAACTTGGTAGTTGGAAATTATTTCTTGTTTCCGCAGTTGCGTCAGAGCCATGATCGATTCAATTTCTAGTTTTTCTAAATGTATGCAGCAGTCTCCCATAATATCACAGCCCTCAAGCTGGATGTGGAATCATCTTTACTGCTACGACTTGCACTTTAGGAGACTAAGTAAGTCAGGAGCCAGACTCCAGTATCTTCTGGTAGTAGACGCGGTGAATATAATCCATAACTAATTGTATTTGCAGCTGCAACCGCTTCACAATGCTATACCTGCCGGAATCCTGCTATTGCGATGTTCACAGGAATTTATGGACGCTATTAAGTTTTGTAAATTTTGTTGCGCTTCAATTATAGTCTCAACGTCAGGGTGAGAATGCATTACCCAATAAGACACCAAGGGTTATCGTAAATCAAAGGGTTTAAGACCCCAACAATACAGGTAGCGTTATTTTCAGTCGCGGTTTAAATAAGAGTCTGAAAATGTCTTTAATTTTGAATTTTGTTAGCGTAGCGTAAAGCCTTCGGCATAGCTTCGCTTAGAGCGAGTCTGCGAGCGTCATTTTGAATTTTGAATTGTTAATGTCTTTCCTGATGATATTTCACTATTCACGTTGCGATTTAAGCTAGCCTTCCCGGTGGGTAACTGCAAGTTGAAAATTAGACATAGGAGTGAAAATGGCGTAGGCACAATTCATGAATTGTGCCTACCAAGGATTTCGGGCAACGCATAATTAATTTCACCAGATGTCTATTTGGGAAGCGATTCCCAAAACTTCTTGATCCAGCTAAAGGCGATCGCGTAGTGCGTTCGCTTCATTTTTTGCAGGGCAGCCGCGATCGCGCTGTAGGGAATATTGCGCTGAAATTGATCAAATTTACCAGAGATAAAAGCGATCCTCTGCATTTTTCGCCATCAGTTTCAGAATGATATCTGAAACTGGTTTGGGAATTGTTGCATCCCGTTTAAATCACAAATGGTTCAAGTTCGCTATTATACCACTCATCTTCAACACGTTCCGCGATCAGTGGTCTAATGATAAACTTGGGTGGGCTACCATCCAGAACATCAATCCGCACACATGAGTAAGGCAGTCGGTTCTGGAGATTGTAATCATGACGACCCACAAAAAGCATTGAATCTGCAACTTTTCGAGTGGGTTTACCTGCAATTTCCGCAAAAGTTTCCATCAATTCAGTCCCCTCTCGCCGTTGATAGCGGGGACGATGACCACTACCACCAGAGATAATACAGTTAATGTGGGAGTCAGCAAATCCGGTATCAGTTGTGCAAAGATGCTCGAAACAGTGAGCGTGACCATTTAAAATCAAATCGACTATGGGACGCTCTTTAATTAGAGAACCAAGAGTTTGTGCGACTTGTTCAAACACCCAGCGCAAGCGGTGGCGAATCGCCAAGGTTTGTGCCTGATCCCACTTAGTAGCTTCTGTGACGTAGGGTGGATGGTGGAAAAAGATTACACGTCCGCGCACCTGGGAAGTGTTCCAAGATTCGATTAGTCTGCTTCGCAACCATTCAAGTTGTTCAAAGTCGATCGCAGGCATTTTCTCAGATGCCAATTGTTTTTCAATGTCGATTTTGATCTCATTTATTTGGTCTAATTTAGCACTAAGCTCATCAAGTTGTTCTGCGTCGGTGGGTTTATCTGGGTTGAGTTCATCGCATATTCCCAAAATCTGCAATTCTTCTTGATCTATTTCCTGGCGACGCTTTTGCAATTCCCGGCGGTAAATTTCCCCCTCTTGAGTTGCAGGTAGGGGTGATGGTGTATTAAAGGTATTAGAATCTAAAGCGAAAAAATCAATCCCGCCGTAACGGAAAGTGTAATAACGATTGGGTAAGCGGGTAAAATGTCCAGGTTCGTAACGCAAACAGCGCCCTGTGTCAGTCTTAGCAGTATAGTGTTGATCTAAATGACGTTCTAATTCTGGGGAAGCGATCGCCCCTGTATAATCCAAAAACGCCCGTGCATAGGCATTACCTTGATACGATCCATGCCAGCCAATCTCGATATCTTTGTAGCGCAACAGGCGACGTAGTGACGATGTTGTTCCAGTAAATAAACGGTACATCAACGGCACATCGTAGTAATCATGATTACCAAGTACTGGCAAGAATGGCAGATTAAACACCATGCGATCGTAAAGAATGCCTTTCGGGTTGTCGCCACCGACAAGAAATTCGCGGTAAGGCTCAATAAAGTTTGTCGAGTAATATTCTTGGGAACCCACCACATAAATTACATCGCCTGTATGCAACACAAAACTGCAATCATCGTGGTGAGTCAGCATCAATTCGGCAACTTTTCGTTGGGGGTGGTGTCGAGAATGGGATTTCGTGCCGGAATCACCGATAACCATAAACGAAAATTCTGGACTATCCTGCCTGCGATCGTCAATCACCATGCTGGTTTGGTCAATTCCCCGTTGCACAAAACTTGGATGCATCCACCGCACCCGTTCCTTCATCTTTTGAATTTTTACAGGAATCGGTGGATCGGAAATCAATTTCATGGCTGATAACTCTTGAATGCCTAACGCACATGCCGATTGTAACGAGATAATAAGGGTTTTATTTTAAATCTCGTTTCTAGACACTGCTAAACACAAAGTTTCTCTTAGTGCCTTTGCACTTTAGCGTCAAATTTACTACTCATAAATGTATTACAAACATAAGTAGTCTACCTTCAAGCCGAAACGGTCTACATTTAAACAACTAAGCGAGATAATAAAGGGCGATCGCACTTGGACAATCTTATGAATCACCCCAACTACTCAAAAATTCCACTTGATTCTGCATATTTTATGCTGGTTTAGGCGCAATTAACTTTAGCAAGCGGCGCATTTGTTCGCCTACGGAGTAACCTGGCTGTGCCAAAATAATTCCTGCATGGAACTCTCCACGTTCCAACAAAGTCGTATGCAACTGATAAAAATCCTTAAGATTAAAGCTGTAAATTACTCGCTGATTCTCTAATGCCCAATTCAATTGTTCTTCGTCACTCCGAGATAGCATTCCCGCTTCAGCAACAGTAATCACATCTACACTACGAGCGCGTAAAGCTGAATAAAGCTTATGACTGCATCCTCATCTAGGTACAAACGAATATTGCTCATTAGGAACGTGGATTAAATAAAATGCAAAACTTCATTCTGTCTCTAGCTTCCCTCTCCAATATATCGGAGAGGGATTGAGGGTGAGGTAAGCCAGGGACATAAATTGGATGTTATTTAATTCTTATTCCTTATTGAATCTGAACTTTCTTTGCGTGTAGTGCTGCTAATCGTTCATACTCTGCTTGTTCTGATGCTAAATCAGCCTCAATTTCCTCTCGGTTCGCGTGATAGTAGGTTAGTGCTGCATAAATCTGTACTAAGGTTAGATGATCCAGATCAGCTGCAATTTCTTCTGCGTTGTCACCTTGTTTATATAAAGCAGCTATGCGACGGACTGATGTACCTGTCCCCGCGATAATAGGACGACCCGCACGCAGTTTAGGATTTCTTGTGATTAGTGTACCGATATCGGTAATAGTCGCCAAAACTTCTTCTCCCAAATGTCTTACACTAACTATTATTGTATGGGCTTGTATTGCTACTAAGCTGATTAAATCTGCATTTCGTAAAGCCTACGTTGAACAATATCATAGAGAACCACCCCAAGTAACCGCTCAAGCTTTTACTGCCTTACAAGTATTTAACCGAACTGTATTGCGTGTAGTTGCGGTTTCTAATCGCCCTTTTAACGTTAAGTTGACTATTTGGTATTACTCATCACATATTTTTTGGCAACTATATGTATTGATATTACCGAATTTTTTCGCTTCACAGTAGAAACAAGCCGTATTTTTCAAATGCCTTGATAAATTCAGATTTATTTGCTACTTTCGACCATCAACTACTCACTAAGTAAAAAAAATTAAAGCCAGATGATAAATATTATTCTATATATCCTATAATCCTTATAATTACGGTATTCGCCTAGAAATACCGTAGATTTAGGGGTGAATTCTGATGAGCGAGTCGCAACAACCAACACAAGTGGGTAAATTTCTAATTGAAGGGATGCAAGTTTATGCTGTGAAAGCTTTGCAGTCCATACAGCTTTGGTATCAACACACAATTAGAAGTTGGTTGAATGGACGCAGTGTGCAAAGCTTTGTGAGTCTGTTTCTCATCGGTACTTTTTTGAGTGTAGCAGTTGCCTCCTGCTCTGGAAGTAGTTCAGCTACCAAGGGTGATGTCAAGCTAAAACTCGTTTCTTTCTCTGTCACCAAAGCAGCTCATGACCAGATAATTCCCAAATTTGTCGAAAAGTGGAAGCAAGAACACAACCAAAACGTCACATTTGAGCAAAGTTATGGAGGTTCTGTAGCTCAAACGGCTGCTGTCATTGCAGGTTCGCAAGAAGCAGATATAGTACATTTGGCACTTCCCCTGGATGTCAACAAAATTCAGCAAGCGGGTTTAATTAAATCAGGTTGGGAAATAAAATCACCGAGAAGTGGTATTGTTAGTAGATCGGTTGCTGCGATCGTCACGCGCGAAGGCAATCCCAAAGGTATCAATACTTGGGCAGACTTAGCAAAAGATGGCGTGAAAGTAATTGCGGCTAACCCAAAAACTTCTGGTATTGCTATCTGGGAATTCTTGGCTTTTTGGGGTTCGGTCAGTCTGACAGGCGGTGATGATACGAAGGCATTAGATTATGTCACCAAAGTTTATAAAAACACCCCTATTCTGACAAAAGATGCCCGTGAAGCAAGCGATTTATTCTTCCAAAAAGGTGAAGGAGATGTCTTAATTAACTACGAAAACGAGGTAATTTTGAGCGGGAAAAATGGCACGAAGTTGCCTTATATTATACCCCAAGTCAATATTTCTATTGATAATCCTGTTGCAGTAGTCGATAAAAACGTTGATAAACACCGTACAAGAGAAGTTGCACAAGCATTTGTTGATTTTCTTTACTCCACAGAAGCTCAACGGGAATTTGCAAAATTACAATATCGTCCTGTTAACCCCACCGTTACCCAAGAAGTCGCATCACAACATCCCCCAATTCAAACTTTATTCACATCTCAAGATTTAGGTGGCTGGGATATTATCCAGAAAAAGTTTTTTGCAGATGGAGCAATTTTTGACAAAGTGCAAGCTGCGAAGAAAGCATGATATCTTTTTTCTAATGCAGGATTCTCTACTTGCAGATAGGCAAGCATAAGCAATTCACAGTAACTTCATCTCAATTGATAATTTATGAGCTTTCGTCGCAGATTTAAGAATAGTATTTTCCTGACATTTTTAATGATTATTGCCAGCAGTATCACTGCTTGTAGCAGTAATGAGGAAAAGAAAAGTCAGGTGAGTATTGATGGTGCAGCTGTAGGTTTTCCTATTTCTTTAGCAGTTGCAGAAGAATACGGTAAAGTCAAACCTGAAGCGAAAGTAAGCGTTGCCTCAAGCGGTACTGGTGGTGGTTTCAGTAAATTTTGTAATGGCGATCTTGATATAGCTGGTGCTTCTCGTACCATTAGAGATGAAGAAATCAAAAAATGTAAAAGCAAGAATATTGAATTTGTCGAGTTGCCTATAGCTTTAGATGGCATCGCTGTGATTGCTAACCGTAAAAATAACTTCGCCAAATGTCTAACTATTAAGGAACTGGGTACGATTTGGGGTGGCAAATCAGACGGCAAAATCTTGACATGGAATCAAGTTAATCCCAAGTTTCCTAACCAAAAGCTGAAGCTGTATGCACCATCTTCTGATACGGGAACATTCGATTATATGACTCAAGCGGTGACTGGTAAAGCCAAGAATGGCCGTACAGACTACACTGCCACTCAGAATCAAAACCTTCTCGTACAAGGAGTGTCAGGTGATGTATCAGCTTTGGCTTATGTAGGGATATCTTACTACATTCAAAATCAAGATAAACTCAATCTAGTTGCTGTAGAAAGTCTTAAAGGGAAGTGTGAAAAACCAGTTCCAGTGGATAATGTAATTAAAAATATCTATACACCTTTGTCTCGTCCTCTGTTCATCTATGTCAGTAAAAAATCCTTAGATACTAAGCCAGCAGTAAAAGAATTTGTGAATTTTTATCTAGAAAATTCTTGGAAGTGGGTAGATAGTGTTGGTTATGTAGCATTACCTGATGAAGCTTACGTCAAAGTCAAACAAAAATTTGCTACTGGTGAAACTGGGACAAAGTTTAAAAAAGCAAAACCAGGTGAACCGATCACAAACTTTATTTAAATTAAGTCTTAGGCATTGTAGTCTGAGTGTAGTTAAAACTTAACTGTTTATGCAAAATACCAATTTTCAAGACGATCCTTATCTATTATCCAGACAGTCACTAGAGAAAAATGCATCTGAAGATATCTCAGAGAAGATTGTTGCGGCGATTTTATTTGCTTGCGCTTTAGTCTCGGTTTTGACTACCTTTGGTATTGTCGTAATTATCTTTCAGGAGACATTCGGTTTTTTCCAAGAAGTTTCCTTTGCCCAATTCTTTCTTGATACTAAATGGACACCGTTATTTGCCAATAGACATTTTGGTGTTTGGCCGTTGATTAATGGCACTTTCTTGACTACAGCTATTGCAATGGCAGTTGCTATTCCTCTAGGTTTATCTTCTGCGATTTATTTAAGTGAGTATGCCCAACCCAAAGTAGCAGCAATTTTACGTCCAGCAGTGGAACTTTTAGCGGGAATACCTACAGTAGTATATGGTTACTTTGCGCTGTTGTTCCTTACACCATTGCTGCGGAATTTTATCCCTCTGGAAATATTCAACGCTTTGAGTGCAGGGTTAATGATGGGGGTAATGATTACTCCTACTGTTGGTTCTATCAGCTTAGATGCTATTCGAGCAGTTCCACGCTCTTTGCGAGAAGGATCTTATGCTTTAGGTATCACTAAACTGGAAACCATTTTTAAAGTAGTTCTACCAGCCGCGCTTTCTGGAATCATCGCTTCAATTATATTGGGTATTTCTCGCGCTGTGGGTGAAACAATGACAGTCCTCATTGCCGCCGGACAACAACCAAGACTAACTGTTAATTTTGCGGAATCAGTAGAAACAATGACAGCCTATATGGCACAAATTTCTGGGGGAGATAGTCCGCGTGGTAGTCTGAATTTCAAGACATTATATGCTGTAGGCGCTGTTCTGTTTCTACTTACCCTTGCTTTGAATATTGTTAGTTACTGGATTGCTAATCGCTTTAAAGAAAAATACGACTAAATAGATATGGCTACAAGTTATCAACAAGATGATTCTCTAGATTCTGCGGCAGAATTTACCGATAATGTTGAGAGTAGGGAGACATTAGGGAAAGTATTTGAAGGACTTTTTTTGTTAGGATTGCTGATTGGTTTATTTATCCTAGCATTGCTACTTTTTGATATTTTTCGAGACGGATTAGGCAGATTTTTGTCACCCGGCTTTCTCACGGAAACTCCTTCTCGTTTTCCTGACCAAGGTGGTATTCGTCCTGCGATTATCAGCAGCATTCTTTTGGGATCTGTTGTAATTTTCGTCACTGTCCCCATTGGTGTTGGAGCAGCTTTATATCTAGAAGAGTACGCACCTAAAGCTTGGTGGACAGCGATTATTGAAATTAATATCAGTAATCTGGCGGGTGTGCCTTCTATTGTCTATGGATTGCTGGGTTTAGGAGTTTTCAATTATTTGCTTGGGTTTGGCCCCGCTTTGATTTCTGGAGCGTTGACTTTATCTTTGTTGTCTTTGCCAGTAATTATTGTGACAGCTAGAGAAGCAATTCGCGCCGTCCCGGATTCCTTGAGAAATGCTTCTTACGGATTAGGTGTCACCAAATGGCGAACTATCAGCAATCATGTCATACCCTATGCTGTTCCTGGTATTTTGACGGGGGTGATTATCTCTGTATCCCGCGCTATTGGTGATGCAGCCTCTCTGATTGTTGTAGGTGCTGTGGGTTTTCTCACCTTTAACCCTGGTTTATTTCAGAGGTTTATGGCATTACCCATTCAAATTTACAGTTATATAACTCGTCCTGAACCGGGTTTTGCTAGTGCAGCAGCAGCGACAATTATTGCGTTGTTACTCTTGATTTTAGTTTTAAATGGTGTAGCAATTTATATTCGACAACGCTTCTCAATAAATTAGGTAATTAAATATCTAATTAGATATATTCACAGATATTAGGAGTTCAGCCAAATGACTTATAGCAATAGTAGAAGTCAATCAGATAGTGCCATAATCGACCAAGAGAAGGGCGTATTTAATGTTGAAGGTGTGAAAGTTTTCTATGGAGGATTTCTGGCACTTTTAGATGTCTACCTAAAGATTCCTGAAAAACAAATTATTGCTTTTATTGGGCCTTCAGGATGTGGTAAAAGTACCTTACTGCGTTGCTTCAACCGCATGAATGATTTAATTCCAGGAGCTAAGGTTGAAGGTAGACTGAATTACCGCGATCGCAACATTTACGATCCTAAGATAAATTCTGTAAAATTAAGACGACAAGTCGGAATGGTTTTTCAAAGACCGAATCCTTTTCCTAAGTCAATATACGAAAATATTTCCTTTGGCCCGCGTGCTAACGGTTATAAAGGTAACGTTGATGAATTGGTGGAAGATTCTCTCAGACGCGCTGCTATCTGGGATGAAGTCAAGGATAAACTTAAAGAGAAGGGAACTGCATTGTCTGGCGGACAACAGCAACGGCTTTGCATAGCCCGTGCGATCGCCATGAAGCCAGATGTATTATTGATGGATGAACCATGTTCTGCTCTCGACCCAATTTCTAGCCGCCAAGTAGAAGAACTCTGCTTAGAACTCAAGGAGCAATACACCATCATTATGGTGACTCACAATATGCAGCAAGCTTCTAGAGTGGCAGATTTCACCGCTTTCTTCAATACAGAAATTGACGAGCATGGCAAACGTCGCGGAAAATTAGTTGAGTTTAATCCTACAGCCCAAATGTTCAGTTCTCCTCAAACCAAAGAAGCTGAAGATTATATCAGTGGACGTTTCGGTTAAAGAGACATCACACCGGAGGGGGAAAGGTAAAAGCCAAGTTCAGTAACTATTTGCAGTAATCCAGTTTTGGTCTAAAAACCTGGATTAATCTCTCCTTAAACAAGAGGAGGGAACTGATTTTTCTGTCTACAAATTCCCCCGTACAAGCTGAGACTAGGTAAAATACATATATCTAACCATGAATAAAAGATATACAGTAGTGGAAATTCAAGAATTAAAAGCATTGATTAAAGAAACTATGCGTGAAGTTTTGCAAGAAGAAAGACTTCGCCTCTGCCAAATTCTTATTCCTTACATAAGTGATGATGAGCAACGCGAACTTGAAGCCGAGTTTGGTGTACCTTCAGATGATGCTGAGGATGAAGTAATTGATCTGACCGATTGGGTAAGATATGGCAATAAAATTTCGCAAAAAAGCGATAAGATGTCGAAAATATTCGGGAGCAAATAAAATAAATTGTGATTGCTGTCGAAGACCAAGGCATTATCCCGTTTACAGAACTAGATATCAAAAAGATGAAAGGTGATTGGGAGGGATTTTACAGACTACGTATAGGTAAAAACAGAATTATTTTTACAGTCGATATTGATTCCAAAGACATCGAAATTTACGCCATTGGTGCGAGAGGAGATGTTTATAAAAAATAATTCGTAATTAGTAGTTCACTAACTGAGAATTACCAAAGTAATTCTGGAAAATATACTGAGGCTTGACAGTAATTAATTGAAGTAAAATTTCAGTTTAGTACTTATATTGTGTATTATGTTTAAGCCTCTGTCATTTGCTTTAGTTGGAGCTACCATTCTAGTTGCATCAATCAATAATCCCAGTGCTACCTTAGCTCGAACTTGTGCTTCTAAGTGTGGTTCGCACCCAATTCAGTTTACACCTGGGCAATACATCCGAGTTGAAGTTATAAATAGCACACCGAACCTGATTAAAATCCAAAAACCCTCTGGGACTGATGCAATATCCTTGAATCCAGGGCAGAAATTAAATTTAGAACAAATAGAGGGTACAGAACCAAATACATCTCTGATATTTTGGAGCGAAACAGGTTTATCACTACAAGCAATTGTCTCGAAACCTAACTTTGGTACATTGCGGCTGGAACTCCGTCCGACTTTGCGTTCTTCGGGCGATCGCTCGTTATATATTATGGATGATGGTAGGATAAACGTGTTTTAGATCGCAAATAATGTTATTAGTTATGAGTTAAGAAACAAGTTTCAATTCAACACTCATAACTGAAAACTTCTAACTTTATATTGTGCTAGACCGACCTGTATCTGAACTCTCAAAGCCTCGCAGGCGCTTACCCGATCAGCGCTGGCAAATTTATCCACAAAAACCAGAATTTGCCCAAAATCTGGCAGCTTTGACAAATCTTTCACCCATTGTCAGCCAGTTGTTGATTAATCGGGGTAT
The DNA here is from genome assembly GCF_017115025.1 of Nostoc sp. NOS(2021). GTDB lineage: Bacteria > Cyanobacteriota > Cyanobacteriia > Cyanobacteriales > Nostocaceae > Nostoc. The sequence continues at coordinate 32,805 of NZ_JABXKM010000227.1, forward strand.
GGAAACACCAGAACAGGTACAAGCATTTTTAAATCCAGAGTCTTTAGTCTTACCTTCGCCGTTGGAAGATTTCCCAGATTTGGCGATTAGTTTGGAGTTATTGCAAAATGCGATCGCTTCTCAAACTAAAATTGCTATTTGTGGTGACTACGATGCTGATGGGATGACCAGCACTGCTCTACTTTTACGTAGTCTCCGCACTTTAGGCGCACAGGTAGATTATGCTATCCCCAGTCGGATGCACGAAGGCTATGGCATTAATAAACGCATAGTTGAAGAATTTCACGGCGAAGGTGTAGGGCTAATTCTGACTGTAGATAATGGCATCTCTGCGTTTGAACCAGTTGCTAGAGCTAGAGAACTTGGTCTAGCAGTGATTATCACCGATCACCACGATATCCCCCAAAAATTACCGCCAGCTAACGCTATCCTCAACCCCAAACTAATAGCTGAATCCTCACCTTATCGGGGTGTTGCTGGTGTTGGCGTTGCCTACATTTTAGCAGTGTCTCTAGCACAACAGCTAGGGGAGACTAAGGGGTTGATCCAGCCGATGCTAGCACTATTTACACTGGGAACGATCGCAGATTTAGCTCCCTTAACTGGCGTAAATCGCCGTTGGGTGAAACGTGGTTTACAGCATTTACCCAAATCCAATTTACCTGGGGTGCGGGCATTAATTCAGGTAGGTGGCGTCCAGACGAGGGAAAATGAGAGAGCAGGAGGAGATGAAGAAAAACTTCAAAATCCAAAATCCAAAATCCAAAATCCAAAATCACTAAAGCCTGAAGATATCGGTTTTCGCCTGGGGCCGCGAATTAATGCTATTGGGCGGCTTGGTAATCCCCAGACTGTGATTGAATTGCTGACTACAGATGATATGGGGGTGGCGCTGGAACTCGCAATGCAGTGCGAACAAACTAATACTAGTCGCCAGTTAATGTGTGAGCAAATTGAACAAGAAGCGATCGCTTATGTAGAGACAGAATTTGTTGCATCTCTACAGCAAGACCGTGTATTAATTGTTGTTCAACCCAATTGGCATCATGGCGTTATTGGGATTGTCGCCTCCCGCTTGGTGGAACGTTACGGTGTTCCCGTATTTATCGGTACTTATGAGGATGAGCAACATATACGCGGTTCTGCACGCTCAATTCCAGAGTTTCATGTGTTTGAAGCTTTGGAATATTGTCACGATTTACTAGGCAAATTTGGTGGACACAAAGCAGCCGGGGGATTCTCTCTACCCGCAGAGAATTTACAGATGGTGCGATCGCGTTTAATTGAGTTTGCTAACCAGTGTCTTGAACCCCAGCATCTCAAGCCTCTGCTCAAAATTGATGCCGAAGTCAACCTCAATCATATCAATCAGCAGCTTTATCAACAGCTTAATGCTCTACACCCCTGCGGTATGGACAACCCCGATCCAGTTTTCTGGACACCTAATGTCCAAGTGGTTGAGCAAAAAATTGTTGGCAAGGGTCACATTAAACTGACAATTGCCCAAACTGTCGATAATCAGGAGTATAAAATCAAAGCGATCGCTTGGCGTTGGGGCGACTATTTCCGCTTACCACCACGAGTGGATCTCGCTTACAAACTGCGAGAAAATTACTTTAACGGTAACACCACCATTGAGCTAGAATTAATCGGTGTCAGACTGCCAATTCAGCTTCAACAATTTTTTGCTTCGCCACCTATTCCGTCAAGCACCACCTTTGAGTACAACCAGCGACATTTCACTTGTGGTTTCTATAAAAACGGTATTCAAGCAGAATTAAGAATTAAAAATTCTGAAGGCAAAGTCTTAGCGATGCAGCCAGGACATATAATTGGTTTGCTAGGCACTAATCGTCAAAACGCCAAAGAAGTTGATATCTCTCAACCACAATATGACAATATTATCCAAGCTGCTCTTCAGGCGTTATCAGTTAAGAGTTAGGAGTTAGAAGTTAGGAGTTCTTAATTAACTTATCACTTGTAACTGTGACACTGTGAGTGCTGATTTATGAGTATGAGTTGAGAATAAAATTTAATTCCTCACTCCTAACTCTCAATCAGCACTCACCAATCTTATAGGTTGCCGTTGCGAAATGCCAGCACAAAGATTACTGCTGGGCCAGCAATCACGATTAGCGCCACGGACAACAATTGGAAAATAACTTCCCAATTGATACTGGTAAAAGCGTTAAACAAAGTGTCAAACATTTTTCCTCTTCTCCTGCCAATAGTCTTGAAAAATTCAATAACTTAGTTACAAAACCCGCAATCGATTATATCTGGCTATGGCCTGTTAGATTTAATTTACTTAACAAAATTATAAGAAAAGATATAAAAATGTAAAATAGGGGGACTGGGAAAAATTTTTCTCAATCCCCAATCCCTAAATCCCCAGTCCCTAATACCTAATCCAAAATGTCAACTTGGCAATGTGTAAAGCAATGTGGAGCCTGCTGTAATCTTGATCCAGCAGAGCGTCCAGATTTGGAAGACTATCTCTCACCACCAGAACTAGAACTCTACCTCAGTATGGTAGGCGAAGACGGATGGTGCGTTAATTTCGACCATACCACGCGAGAATGTCGCATCTACTCAAATCGTCCTCGCTTCTGCCGTGTGGAATCAGAAGTGTTTCAAGATATGTATGGGGTTGAGCCAGAAGAAGTCAACGATTTTGCTATTGACTGCTGTCGCCAGCAAATAGAGGGAGTATATGGCGATCGCAGTTTGGAAATACTACGCTTCAATAAAGCTGTTGGGCTTTGACACTCCACCGCTTCTTTTTGTCTATAGGGTTGCAATTTATTACAAGAATCTGAGAAAATGATAGAATTATGAAAACAACCTAGCAACAAAACTACACTACTGCTTGTGAAACTTGACTCTGCATCTTTGGATATTTCTGGCATATCTCAGACTGAGATCGAGCTAGAACTGAAAGACAGGACTGATTTGAACTTAACTCCTGCGATCGCCCAGCCAGTTGAGCCTGTAGTTGTCGGTAGTCCTCAAAAGCAGCAATCAGCGCTAGTAGTTTTTGGTACAACTTTTGTAACTATTTTTCTAGCAGAAATTGGAGATAAAACCCAGCTATCTACCCTGTTAATGAGTGCAGAATCTCATTCGCCGTGGGTGGTATTTATCGGATCTGCGGCGGCGCTGATAACCACCAGCTTATTAGGTGTACTTTTAGGTAGTTGGATAGCCAGCCGACTCAGCCCGAAAACTGTAGAAAAATCAGCAGGGGTGATGTTGTTGGTGATTTCCGTAATGCTGTTTTGGGATGTATTCCAAGGTTAGTTAGGAGTTAGAAGTTAGGAATTAGAAGTTAGCAGTTAGTAGTTATTTTCCCTCATCTCCCCCTTGCAAGAAGCTAAATCTACATCTCTCCCAGTCTTGATTTTGAATTTTGAATTGATTTCTCCCCCTTAATCATATGGATTGGCATCTTTTAGGACTGAGCTTTATTACAGTTTTTTTATCAGAATTGGGTGACAAAAGTCAGCTAGCAGCGATCGCACTTTCAGGGCGTTGTAATTCTGGGCGTGCAGTATTTTTTGGCGCAGCAGGCGCATTGCTGTTAACAAGCCTGTTGGGAGCATTAGCAGGGGGTGCAGTAGCCGAATTATTACCTACACGCTTGTTAAAAGCGATCGCTGCTATGGGATTTGCCATCCTCGCTGCACGTTTGCTGTTATTTAACAAGGAACCATCGGCAGATTCTGAATAAACATCATAACCAAATCACCTAGTTTGCACATTCAGATAAATTTTGAAACCAGACATTAGGGACTGACAAATAAAAAAACATCCCAAATTTTATTGTGGGATGGGTGTCCGCACTACGTGCCGCTACGCGAACACCCATCCCATATTCAGGGCGGGCTTTCCTGCCAACCCCACAACAAGATGGATAATTTATTTCTTGTCAGTCCTTATAAAGGTTCCCAACCGGTTCCTTTGTAGCCGTATTGAAAAATTTCTGGATGCAAAATTTCTGCCAAAATTTCTAGAGAATCTACCAGTCGCGGCCCTGGACGATTGAAGTAAGAATTACCATCAGTGATGTAGACCCTACCAGCTTGGGTAGCGTGCAGTTTTTCCCAGTCTAAATGTTGAGTTAACAAATTGGCTTCTTGGCGAGTGCGATTTAAATCAAACCCACAAGGCATAAAAGCAATTACATCGGGATTAGTTGTTAATAGTGTTTCCCACGGCAAGATCGGAGAAGACTGACCTGTAACACAAAATAGAGAGTGTCCTCCTGCTAAATTAACTAATTCAGGAATCCAGTTGGCGGCGACCATCAAAGGATCAGTCCACTCAATGCAGGTGACAGTAGGCACTTCATTTAAAGAAAGTCCTTGGATTCTGTGCTGACAAATTTTGACGCGAGCTTCTAAATTTTCTAAGATGTTTACCGAGTCTACGCCAAAGATGTTGCCGACTCGCTCAATGTCAGCCCAAACATCGTGGAGAGTATTGGGTTGTAAAGAAATAATCTGAGGTTTACTGTCAATGAGTGTGGCAACTGCCTTTTCAACTTCGTGTAAGCTGACAGCACAAACATCGCACTGGTCTTGAGTGAGAATGTGGGTAGGCTGCAACTGCTCTAAAACATCTGTTTTGATTTCATAAATACTGAGAGCAGATTGCAATAAATTGTTCACCTCATCGTTAATTTCGCTACTGGAGGCATTGGAATTTAAACGTGCTTGGGTACAAATGGGGCGGTTTTGGATTTCTGGAGGGTAATCGCATTCGTGCGATCGCCCCACAATAGCATCAACCAACCCTAGTGCCGCTAAAATCTCTGTTCCACCGGGAATCAGAGAAACAATTCTTAGATTACTATCCGTCATCGCTCCACCTCCACAAAAGCTGCCTTTAGCTTAATTTTGGCAAAATTTAAGTCTTTAGACATCTTTCTCTAGGAGAATCAAGGCTGTTTTGGTAGTCAACACTAAGCAATAAATTGACTTAAGACTTACGCAAAAAGATTTTTGTGGGCGAGTCTGCGATCGTTGGAGTCCCACACCAAATTTTAAGAGTCCCCCAATTCAAAATACTATACTACTTCATAGTAGAATTACTTGATAGTGGAATTATTTGAAATGCTAATTATACCCTGGCATAAATTGCTGGCATGATGTAATAAAAGTGATTAGCAAAATCTAGCTTGGAACTCGTTATCCAGAATCATCAGATTTGAGTAAAAAAATATACTTTCCGGTTATGAAAAACCATATCAAGTAATTGTAGTTATACAAAGACGGTTTTACTTTTTCCGTAGAACTGTAAGGCAAAATTATTTCTTCTTGAGGGCAACTAATGCAGGTGCTGTCGGCTAGAGATATTACAGAGCAGAAGCAGGCCCAAGAGGCTTTGCAAATTAGAGAAAATGGTCGGCAAAAACAAAGTCAGAAGCTGCTGCAACTGGCAAGGAGCAAGACATTTCAGCAAGGCAATCTTAACGCTGTGTTAAGGGAAATCACAGAAACTGCTGCTCGGACGCTCTTAGTGGAGCGAGTTGGGGTGTGGTTATATAATAAAGAACGTTCAAAAATTGAATGCATCGATTTATATAATCTGAGTACTAAGGAGCATACCTTTGGTAAGTCGCTTTTAAAAACAAATTATCCGGCTTATTTCCAGGCTTTAGAAGAGGAACGTAGCATTGCCGCACATGATGCTAAAAACGATATAAGAACCCAAGAATTATCCGAGTCTTATCTTTCAGTTTTGGGCATCACATCCCTGCTGGATGCACCGATTTGGGTAGAGGGTCGCTTGGTAGGCGTAGTCTGTCACGAACACATAGGCGAAGGTCGCCAATGGACTTTGGAAGAAGAAACTTTTGCTGGCTCGATTGCAGATTTCGTGACGCTGGCTATAGAAGCGAGCGAGCGAAACGTCGTGCAGGAAGCACTGCGACAGAGTGAGGCGCAATTCCGGGCGATTTTTGAGCGTTCCTCTATCGGCATTGGACTTATAGATATGAAAGCACAGATAGTCGATACTAATCTGGTACTGTGCGAGATTTTAGGATACAGCCGAGAAGAAGTATACGGCAAGCGCTTTACAGATTACATTTCCACAGAAAGGGGGGATTTAAAACTTTACAAACAACTGATGTCAAGAATTCGCACAGACTTAAAGAGAACTTCGAGGGTGGGCTTCCAACCCTCTGAACATCAGGAACAGCTTGTCGATAGACATCGCATTGAGATGGAAAGACGCTGTTTGCATCAAGATGGTAACTTAGTTTGGACTCATATCTCTGTTTCTGTTATACCAGACAGCAATGGTGAACCTGAGTTTTTTCTAGCGATGATTGAGGACATTACTAAACGCAAGCAAACAGAGTTGAAACTGCGTGCCTCTCAAGAAGCAGCAGAAGCCGCCAATCGGGCAAAAAGTGAATTTTTAGCAACCATGAGCCATGAGTTACGGACGCCTCTCAATGCGATTATGGGTTTGTCACAATTACTGCAACAAGAAATAGTTGGCTCACTCAATGAAAAGCAGAACGAATATGTAAATTCTATATATAGTAGTGGTGAACATCTGCTAGCACTGATTAACGATATCCTTGATTTATCTAAGGTAGAAGCAGGCAAAGAGGAACTGTTACTCTCATCTTTGCTAGTGTCAGATTTATGTAATTATGCCATCTGGACAGTGCGCGATCGCGCTTTAGAAAAGGGATTGCAACTCACACATGAAATTGACCTAGAAGCGGATATTTGTATTGCTGATGAGCGGCGCATCAAGCAAATGCTACTCAACCTGTTGACTAATGCCATTAAATTCACCCCAGCCGGTCAGGTATCGCTGGTAGTCAAAAAAGTACCGCAAGGGATAACCTTTACAGTTTCAGATACTGGAATTGGTATAGATTCAAATCAGTTTCAATTTCTATTTGAACCGTTTCAACAGCTTGACAGTCAGTTAAATCGCCAGTATGAAGGCACTGGTTTGGGTTTAGCTTTAACACGCAAATTAGCGCGTTTGCATGGTGGAGATGTGACCTTTACATCGACTTTGGGAAAGGGTAGTCAGTTCACTCTGTTTCTACCAAATTCAGTGTATTCGGGAGATGAGGGAGCAGATTTTACCTTGTTCTCCTCTTCCCCTGCCATCTCCACAAATAAAACTATTTTGCTTGTGGAAGAAGAGGAAAACACTGCCACAGTGTTGCAAGATTATCTCCACACAATTGGCTACCAAGTTAAGTGGATAGATAATGGTAACGACTTTTTGAAACAGGTGCAAAACCTCCAACCGGATTTAGTTTTTTTTGATTTCCAGTTAATCAGGGATGTTAGCATCTTGAATTTGCTGAATGTTCTTAGACAACAGCCTTCTTGGGAAGATTTGCCGATTGTAATGATGACCTTAAGCGAACCTTTAGAAGAGGAAATTACCATGCTGCCAGGTAATGCTAATGACTATCTTGTAAAACCAATTCGGATAGTCCAGCTAGAGTCAGTACTGATGCGATATTTGAGTTAATTGGTCATAAAAATACATTTTTTCATGACCAATTCTATCATATCCGGCTGATTAGTTGTCAGATCGCAAGTGATTAGGTGGACATGATATTAGTGAAAAAATATACTATATATTTTTACTTTGACTGTGAGAATTTTTTTCTCATTTTCACATGGGGAATACTGGCTTCTTCAAATATTTCTCCTTCTTCTACAAAATCCAATTTTTTGTATAAATCTTTCACATATTCTTGAGCATGAATCACTACTTCTAGAATATTTTTGTTAGCTATCACTTGTAGGGCATTTTCCATAATTTTCTTACCAATCCCCTTCCCTCTAGCTGTAGACAAAACAGCAAGCCTTTCTATTTTGGCAGTTTTATCATCTAAATATCTAATTCTGGCAGTACCCACAACTTCCTCATTGAAATAAGCAATTAGATGATCAGATATTTCATCTTTGCCATCAAATTCTAAAGCGGAGTCTACCCCTTGTTCTTCCTGAAATACTGCTATCCTAATTGCTCGAATTGCTGGAAATTCTTTAGGCAGTTCAGCAATTTTTATAACTAAATTGGTCATAAAGCTTTATTTATATTCTTTAATTTATTTGCAGTTTAATTTAGTAAACTTGAGTTTACATGACATTTTGAATTTTGAATTGTTTATTGGTAGTTTAATAACAAAAAAGGTGGGCAATGCTGCCCACCTTACCTGTTTTAATCTGCGCCTTCAATTGGTGCAAAACCTTGGCGCTGAATATTTTCTGTGACTGCGCGTGGTTCCAGGAATTGTAGGAGGTAATCAGGGCCGCCTGCTTTAGAACCTACTCCAGAAAGTTTGAATCCACCAAAGGGTTGCCGTCCAACGATCGCTCCGGTAATATTGCGGTTAATGTACAAATTCCCAACTTCAAACTCTGTCTGCGCTTGCTGAATGTGCGAAGGCGTTCTAGAATAAAGTCCGCCAGTTAAGGCGTAATTTGTACCGTTGGCGACTGCTAAGGCTTCCTGGAAATCTTTCACCCGAATTACCGCCAGCACAGGCCCAAAAATTTCTTGCTGGGAAATTACCGCATTTGGCGATACTTCACTAAAGATCACTGGGCCGATAAAATATCCTTGTTCGGTTGCTGGTAATTCCAACGCTACTTCTGCTTCTGCCTTACCCTTCTCAATATACTCCCGGATGCGATCGCGGGCATTAGCATCAATTACCGGCCCAACTTGTGTACTCGGTAACTCTGCTTCCCCAATGTTCAAGGATTTTGTCGCTTCCACTAACCGTTGCACAAAGGTATCATAAATCGGTTGCAGCACAATCACCCTGGAGGCGGCAGAACATTTCTGGCCGCTATAACCAAATGCCGACTGCACTACTCCCACAACGGCTTGGTCTAAATCAGCACTTTCATCGACAATGATCGCATTTTTGCCGCCCATTTCCGCAATCACCCGTTTCATGTGCTTCTGTCCAGGTTTCAGCGTTGCTGCTTCTGCGTAAATTCTACAGCCTACTTCCTGGGAACCCGTAAAAGCAATTACATGAGTATCTGGATGATTTACCAAATAAGCGCCGACTTGGGAACCCTTACCAGGTACGTATTGAAATACACCTTTAGGAAAACCAGCATCTACCAAGATTTCTGTGAGTTTCGCTGCAATCACAGAAGATGTTTCCGCAGGTTTCAGGAGAGTACAGTTGCCTGAAACTAAAGCTGCAACAGTCATTCCACAAGCGATCGCTAGCGGGAAATTCCAGGGAGAAATTACCACAGCAATACCTCGTGGCTGGTAAATATAACGATTAGTTTCACCAATAATGTCGTAATTTACACCTTTATCCAACCGCTCTATCTCGTCAGCGTAGTACCGACAGAAGTCTATCGCTTCAGAAACCTCTCCATCAGCTTCCTTAACTGGTTTCCCAACTTCCAAAACTATCCAAACTGAAAGTTCAGCGCGGCGGAGTTCCATCAAATCACCCGCTTTCCGCAAAATATCAGCGCGTTGTTTAGCTGGTGTTTTCTTCCACCCAGGAAATGCCGCTTTGGCAGCTTGCATCGCCTGTTCCGCCTGTTCAACGCTAATCAACCCAACTTTACCAACTACCTCACTGAAATTAGAAGGATTCAGAGAATCAACAAATTCGGGCGTATTAACATACTCGCCATTAATCAGCGGTAAATAAGTTTTACCCAACTGTTGGCGAACGTTTTGGAAAGCTTGAGCAGATTTTCTTGTCATCTCTTCCACCGCATAATCGGTATCAGCAGCACCAAGGAAATGAGAGACGCGATTAATCGCGTCTCTACTTTGGAGAGACGCGACGCCAGTCGCTACAACGGGGGGAACCCCCGCAACGCGCTGGCTCATTAATCGCGTCTGTACGTTCTCCTCTTTGACAATCGGCGGCGCTAATAATTCCTCAATCGGTCGATTTTCGAGATTTTGCCGTAAAAAAGAACTATTAGCCGTATTTTCCAACAACCGCCGAATTAAATACGCCATTCCAGGTAATAATTCACCGTAAGGACAGTAAACTCTCACCCGATAACCCCTGTCAACCAATGCCTTGGCAACTTTATCACCCATACCGTAGAGAACTTGTAATTCAAAGCGACGGCGAGGGACATTTAAACTTTCAGCGATGGCAATGGCGCGAGAGTGCGATCGCACATTATGGCTACCAATGGCAGAATACACATATTGATGATTTTCTAGCAATAATTGAGTGATGGTTTCAAAGTTAGCATCACTTGCCGCTTTCTCGTTGTAAACTGGCTGTGGCCAATGCTTTTGGGCTGCTTTGATAGTTTCCTGATCCCAATATGCGCCTTTCACCAAGCGGATTGTCAGGGGATAACCGCGTTGTTTCAACCAAGAAATTAGGTCTTTGGTATCTTGCTCACTATCACGCAGATATGCTTGAATTGTCATGCCAATATCTGTGCGTTGCCGAAACTCTTCTTCTAGTAACAGTTTTTTCAGGATGCTAAGAGTGATATCCTTATAGGCATACTGTTCCATATCAAAATGCACAGCTGCGCCTAATTCTTTGGCACGACGTAAGAGAATACGAATGCGATCGCTAACTCGCTCCTCACTACCTTTAGCATCTAATGGGTCAAATTGGGAATAAAAGGCGGTTAACTTCACAGAAACCTGAACTTTTGGTATTGATTCGCCATCAGCCTCATCAATAGCCGGGATAGCTGCCCAATTCTTCGATGCTTCCACCAATTGTTGCATTAATTCTAGATAGCGTTCTAGATAAGACTGCGCTTCGGCTTCGGTAATTACTGCTTCACCAAGTAAGTCAATGGTAAAAGCCATTTTCTCTTTTCGCAGTCGTTCAACTGTTTTGATGACTTGTTTAATATTTTCCCCAGAAATATATTTATGAGCAAGAGTCTCAACCGCAGTACCAACAGTTGTAGCAGCAACTTGTCCTGGCATAGAGTCGGGGTTAGCAAAATTGAGCATTCCCTTCAAAGCTGCCGGTAATTCTACAGACTCATCTCCGAGATATTCTTGTAAATGTGAGGCAATTTCTGATTTACTGTGCAAAGCAGGTAGCGTATCTATAAAGCGAAATAGTTGCACCCGCAACCCCGGATTACTCATCGCCCAAGCTAGTAATTTATCATCCCAACGCATTTGATCCCGCAGGGAAGAAAAAAACGAACGATTTTCCTGCGTTGCTGCAAGAAGTTGTTTCGCAATTTCTTGGGTTTTAGCTTCGTAGGTGCTTGTTTGTACTTGTAATACCACTGATCATAAACTCCGTTAATCAAGGCAAGGCTTTTTGTACAAAGCCTATGTCTTCTATTTTGACGCTTTCATATATTTAGTGGGGAGTAGGGGAGATGAGGGAGATGAAGAAGCAGAGGGGAATAATCAATGCCCAATGCCCAATGCCCAATTCAATCACAAGTGTTATCCTTTTGTTGATCTATTTCTAACGTCATATTAAGAGTGTGAATACTATTGTGAATACTATGTTTATGCCTACAGAAAACCTCACGCATATCTTATTTTCTAACTGGCACCACACACTCCAACCCTTTGGTGTTGAACAGGTAGCGTCTGAGAAAGCCTTTAATTGCTTGGTTGCAGCTTACTCTACCCCTGGTCGCTACTACCATACACTGAAACACATTGATCAGGTTCTCAGCACAATTGAGATTTTGCAAGGCTACACCAACAACTTAGCTGCTGTTCAACTAGCTGCCTGGTTTCACGATGTAGTGTATGACACTGAAGCTCAAGACAATGAAGAACGAAGCGCAGACTATGCTTTTGAGTTGCTGAGTAATTTGGGTATTCCAGAAAGTACCATAACTATTATTACCCGTCTGATTCTGAACACTAAAAACCACCAAGCTGCGGTGGATGACTATGATAGCCAAGTTCTACTTGATGCAGATTTAGCGATCTTGGCTACTAACCTAGTCCAATATCCAGAATACGCCCATGCCATTCGCCAAGAATATGGCTGGGTGGCACAGGCAGAGTATATCACAGGTCGTCGGCAGGTTTTAGAGCGACTTTTACAGCGATCGCGTATCTACTCTACGCCTTTAATGTTAGAGTTCGCCGAACCATCTGCCCGTGGCAATATCCAGGCAGAAATTCAGTCTTTATTGTCTGATTAGTTCTACAGCGATTCTTATTTGGATGCAACACGCGCTAGGGGCGCAAGTCCCAGCGAATGGAATTCGCGGCTAGACAAACAAAGTCCACCTCCCTGGACTAAGAGAAAATTAAGGTTTTTTAACCCACGGAGGTGGGTTTTGCCTCGTGTAGACGAGCCAGTGCGTTGGGGAGCCACTAGCCTCTCCCTTTGGGAGAAGGGGAGACGCCAAGGTGATAGCGCAGCGTTAGCGAGTCCGCGAGCGTCTGGGGGTTTCCCCCATGAGCGACTGGCGGCGGCTTTGCCGACTTGTTCGCTCTTAGCGTTCCCGCAGGGTAGCAACTGGCGTGCGCTTTCTAACCGCCCTTTTACTATTCCATGCAATTGGACTCGGCGAGAAATTTTGAATTGCTTAGGAATAAGAATTAAATAACATACAATTTATGTCCCTGGCTTACCTCACCCTCAATCCCTCTCCTTATAAAGGAGAGGGAGGCTAGAGACAAGATTGAAGTTTTGCATTTTATTTAATCCACGTTGCTTAACGTCTGCCAGCACCACGATAAGGCACTTCAGGCACTTCAGTCTCTTCTAGCTTTCTTTTAGGTGCAAACACTTCTTGATGTTGTTGCTGCTGAATTTTTTGCTGTGCGAACTTTACACGGGTGCGAACTCCGAGATCGGCATCTGTATCGAGCATTTGCTGAAGTTGATTTGTAATCCGCGACGCTTGATCGGGTAAAGTGACTGCTATGGCGTTGCCGCTTTGCGGGTTGTCGCCAGACATCGCTAGTGTTTCTAAACTCGTCACTGCTGCATAGCGCACTACCCACTCTGGATCTTGAGAAATTAATAATAGCGCCTCTAATACCTGAGTCTGAATAGAGTCCAGTTTCTCAGACGGTACTTGATGCCAGCGCAAAGTGCCTAATCCCCTGGCAGCTGCCCGCCGCACACTCAGGGAAAAATCGGTTTTTGCTGCCTCTAATAACGTATCCAGCGCCCGGACATCGCCAATTCCCGCTAAGGCACGAATAGCCCAGGCTCTAGCACCGTAGTTGTAGTCATCAATTAGTTCCAATAGTGGCGGTACTGCGGCTTGCCCAATCGCAATCAGTCCATCTACCGCCGCCACCGCTGCCCCTGGATTGTTGTAGCCCAAAGCTGCAATCAGAGTGGGAACAGATTCCTCTATGCCAGCTGCTGCTAACTCTTGAACTGCGTCTACTAGGCGCTCCGAGGAATCTGCTTCTTCTACAGCACGGATTAATATTTGGGCAAGCTCACTGTTATTCATAATAATTTTTCATGGGTCATTAGTCGTCAGCCAATTGTAGCTTAAGTTATCCGTAGTTTACATCATACATAAACCCCCTAGCCCTGATTTTGCAGTTGGGTTGGGGGTTTATGTGTGCTAAACATTTGGTTTAAACGTATTAATGACAACTCATTATCTAGAACTTAGGACTACAACAGCGAGTCCATCAAATTCATCACTTTAATTGCACCTGCTGAGAAAGTGCTTGTTGCTGTATGCTTAACTTGATGTTCTAGTAATCCTTTAAGAGAAATTAGCTTCAGGCTATTTTCGGCAAGAGTCTCGGCGATCGCATCTGCTGCGGGTAGATATCCAATCGCTCCCAAATCTGCTAACACTGCTCGACGCAATTGCAATTTATCTCCCGCCAGAGCTTGCACCAACCGTTCTCCATAAACTGGTTCTTGAGTTAATTGATACATGGCTCGTGCGGCAGCATATTGCACCAATTCGATTGGATGCTCTAAGAATGGCTTTACCAAAGGGATACACTCAGTCGCCCTCAAGGTTCCCAAGGCTTCTAAAATAGCGTCGTAGGGTTGAGATAAATCAGGCTGTTTTGATATGATCTGCTCTCCCTGCAAGCCTACCTGTAATAGCTTGATCAGGGCAGGAATACAAACCGGATCACCTAGCATTTCCAAAGATTGTGCCGCCGCTTCCCGGACATAAAAATCTGAGCAGTCTAAACACCCAATTAAAGGTGATACTGCCTGGCGATCGCTTAGTTTCCCTAAGGCCCTAGCTGCGTTCCGTCGCAGAGGATATCCGCCTTCTGGTGTCCTATCGGCTTCATCCTCTAAAGCTGCGATCAATCCTGTAACCGCAGCTGCCTCACCTATCCGAAACCTACCCAACCACCAGGCAGCATAAAACCGCAGACCTAAATCTGCACTCTCAAGATTAAGTAGAGCTTGCTCTACCGTTAAAGATTTACCGTCGCCAAAGTCACCTGTCGGTGATAAATCTTCAAATTTCTGCGGACTGGAATTCATTATCAAGAAGGAGGATTGCTTTATTCGCTATCTGTTTTAGCTTCAGCGTTCAATGGCTGAATGCTGACTATTTTGCCACCCAAGCGAGTAATCCGCTGCATTTCTTGATTCATCCGGTTCTCAGGTACTGTGAAAAACACAGTGGCACTAGAACGAATGGGATAGTTGGTTTTTTCAGTTTCTTCGCTTTGGCGTAGACCGACTACTTCATACCGGAAGTAGCGACTACTTGTTCTACTACTAATTTGTCCAAGCATAAAATTAATTCCCAATACTAAATTGTCATTAGTCCTTAATAATTACTAATGACTAATGACCATTGACAAATGACACTAAAGTGGCTTCACACTGGCTATTTTACCACCTTGTTTTACCACTCTTTGGAAGTAACTAGATAGTTCTTCATAAGGTATAATCACAGCCTGATTAACACGGCGTGTGCTAGGATACCCCGCTCCAAAAACGCCTGCCACTTCAATGCGGTAGAGTCTGCCTTCTTTACCAAAAGTTCCCGCACCACCGAAAGTACTGTTGGGGGTAACGCCTCTTTCAGAAGCAACGTATGAAAAGCCTGAGGGACCACCAGAGGGAGGAACAACGATGGATGCACTATTGCGACCTAGTTCGCTAGCAAGGCGTGAGGACTTGCCTTTGAGTTGGGAGGTATCGCTACTGGCATAGCCGCGATAAAGTTGGAATATTCGGCTAAATCCTACAGTTTTCTGTCCTGTTTGGGTTTTAAAGCCACGATAGTAAGGCACAATATTTTCACCAAAGCTAGATTGATACTCTGGCGAATCAATATAAGAATCAATGTCGGCTTCATATCCCTTGTTTTGGTACAAGTCTAAGTGATAGACCACATCAGACTCATCATAGGGGGCACGACCCAACAAATGTTTATAGTTCAGTTCGATGACGCGAGTTTGGAAATTGTCGTAGAAAAACTTGGATTTGTACAGTTCCGATTTAGCTACTTGACGCACAAACTCTTGCACTGTATTTTTTCCATCGCGCAAGATAGATTCAGCACTTGTAAGGCGGTCAGATGCCAATATGTAGTTGTTGCCCAACACCTGACGATAGACGGCAGCAATTACTCTTTCAATATCTTCTTTGGTTGCATTTGGACGCAATTCTACAGGAGCCTGATCACTAAAAGGCTCTGTCCCCAGACGGGACGCTGCTGTTGTAATAGCCATTGGTAATTTTCCTTTTGTAATTCGTAATTGGTAAGGGGAGTGGGGAATGGGAAGTAGGGAGTGGTGAAATTCCCTACTCCCTACTCCCTACTCCCTACTCCCCACCCCAGTCCCTATTTATACGGACGTAATGCTAATCACCTTACTGCCCTTGCGATTCAACTGCTGTAATTTACTAGAAAGTTGCTCGTAGGGTACGATCAATTCCGCAGTACCGCGCCGCACTACAGTTGAGTTCGGGGAAGCTGCTTGTAGCACTCTGATGCGGTATGTTTCCCCACGACCACCTGTAGAGAGTCCTGTTAAGGCTCCGGCGGAGACTGGGTAAATGGGTGAAGCCAGATTCTTAGCCACTTCCCAGGTTAGCCGTCCTTGTTTTTGTCCTTGAGCGCGATCGCTATTGGCATAACCCCGATAGAGTTGGAATAGTCGGCTAAATCCAACGTTTTTCTGTCCTACTTGACTTTTAAAGCCTCGATAGTAGGGCACAAGATTTTCGCCAAAACTTTCTTGATATTCTAATGAGTCAATGTAAGAATTAATCTCAGCTTCATAACCTTGTGAGTTGTAAAGCTCAACATGGTACGAAATCTCTGACTCATCTTGTGGGGCACGCCCCAATAAATGCTTATAATTCAACTCGATAAAGCGAGTTTGGGAGTTGGAGTAGAAAAACTTATCCCGATAAAGTTCCGATTGAGCAATGGCTAGCACAAATCCCCGAACTGAGATTGCACCTTGCTGCAACAGTGATTCTGCACTCTCTAGACGGTCTCCTTCCAGTAGATATGCATTACCCAAAACCTGACGGTAAACCGCCCGGATAATCACTGCCACATCCGCTTCTGTTCTATCGGGACGTAGTTCTACCAGTGCTGAGTTTTCAAATGCTCCAATCCCTAATCTTGCTGCTTGTCCCAAAGCTGCCATCTTTTACCTCCTCAGTTTTAACTGCAAAACTGAAAACTTTTTAGAAAAATTTTTTCTAGTCTTTTAACAGTCTTTTGAAAATAAAACTGCCCGGAGAGGTAAACAACTCATAGAACTTACTTGTCATCAGAGCTGATTTCCTCTCCGGGCTAAAGAAACACTCTAGCTTAGAGTATTGATTACATAGTCGATGTAAGAATTGGCTTCAACAGCTGGATCGCCGCTTAGACCGTGGTTAGCTTTGATGTACTTGAGAGCTTCAATGTACCAGCTAGGAGACAGATCAAAAGTCCGGTTGATTTCAGCCAAGCCAGAAACCAAGAAATCATCCAAGGGGCCTGTGCCACCTACAACTAAGGCGTATGTGATAATCCGCAAGTAGTAGCCGACATCACGTACACACTTGCCTTTGCCGCGTGCATCAGACGCGAAGTTGGGGCCTTGTTGTTGAGTGGTGTAAGGGAACTTGTTATACACTGCTTGAGCTGCACCTTCGGTCAACCGTTGAGCATTGCCGCTCAAGGCTTTTGCTGCTTGTAAGCTAGCTGGCGCTTGACGGAAGCGACCAAAAGCAACTTGAATTTCGGTGCTGCTGAGATAGCGGCCTTGAGAATCAGCCGATGCAATTGCTTCAGTTAGAGGTGTTTTTGTCATTTTGGTATTTCCCTTTTACAAACTTTTGGTTGAAATTTTGTTTTGTCCTAATGGACAATTATCTCAGTCACTAGCAGCAATATCTGCCTTAAGCTACTGCTGAAGCTGCACGATCAAAATAGCCAGCTATTTCCGCTGCCAGAGCGCTGCAATCTCCTCTGGTGATGTTGTTTGTATCGTTGACAATGGCCAGGGAAGCTTGTTTCAGCTTCTGAATACCAACAGCAACTGATCCTCCTGGAGTTCCCAATGCTAAATAGGTTTCCCGCAAACCATTGAGGGCACGGTCATCTAGCACGCTGGAATCGCCAGCAAAGATCGCATAGGTGATATAGCGAAGAATGATGTCCAAATCTCTGATGCAAGCAGCTGCGCGACGGTTGGTGTAAGCATTACCACCGGGAGCGATCAATTGGGGTTGTTCTGCCCACAAATCACGAACCGCACCGGCAACAAGAGCAGACGCATTGCTGGTAATCCGGTTAACAGCATCCGCGCGCTTGTTACCATCTTTGACTAGTTCGCTCAAAGCATCCAATTGTGCATCGGTTAGATATTCCCCACGTGTATCAGCTTGGGTAACTACTTTTGCAAATGCATCTAAAACCATTGCCTTAAATCTCCTAAATTGCTTGGTTAAGAATAATTGGACTCAAAACTGAATGGTTCAGTTTATTTTTGATGTCAGCACTGCCTGACGAGTTACGAAAGGTTTAAAACAGACATCTCAAGAAATAAGTTTACGATCTCCAGGCTTTCAGATTAAAACTTTTGTTAGAAAACTTCAAACTTCTGCGAACGACTGGAAAACCTGATTAAGATGTTGTTTTTTACTTCCAAGTTCTCTTTATACAATGCTGCCGCATCATTATTTATTACAAATTATTATTATGTTTGTTAATTTAATTTACATAAGTTCACATTCTTGCCTCTGTTGGTTTATGAGAAGTTAGTACAGCACGGCAGAATTAACAATTCAAAATGACGCTCTCTACGAGACGCCTGAATTCTAGGTTAATACGGATAGCTTCGAGTGATTAACAAACAAGCTAACCAAACCATATTGAATTTTCTGCATCCCCAAGGATGGGATAATTTATTTCTGGGAAATCACTTAAAGAATGAATGCGATGCCTGGGTTGGGCGTAGCTGCGGCACACTGAATTTGTGTAGCATTGGCTACTTTCTAGCTCCTGCCAAGGGCACGCGCCATATTTTGCGACTGCATTGCAGCCGTGGATTTATAGCCGCAGTCAACCATGCGATCGCCGCACTTACGATTATTATTAGTAGTTTGTCAAGCTAGTAGTGAAGGGTTTATTTATCTTGTAAAAACTCTATAATCCGCTTAAATGCTTGCGGGTCTTGGTAGAGAAAGCGATGACCACCCTCGAATAACTCTAAATAAGCACCTGGTATCTGTTTGTGTATTGCCTCAAGATTGGCAGGAGGAGATATGCCATCGTAACGACCGCCGCAGATATAAACGGGAAGATGCAGCTGAGAAAGTCGATTATACGTATCGTGAGCAGCACGAGCCTCAAGCTGGCGACGACGCCCAACTTGGCGACTTGGTTCGTCTAAACCTTCTTTAAAAGTTGCTAGCGTCTGCTTCACTAGTTCCTCAAATTGTGTAATTTTGCTAGAGAGCCAAGCCTCGTCTTGCCAACGGCGATCAGAAACTGTTATCTGCCGACGAGCCAGTTCTTCACTAGGAAGGTTCACGAGTTCATGTAGTGGAT
>NZ_JABXKM010000227.1:51785-75407 GCF_017115025.1 Nostoc sp. NOS(2021)
GGATATGACGATCCACCAGCACCGCCACTGCTACTACACGCCAAAACAAGACGTTCAACGCGATGCGGATAGCGCAGTGCCAACTCTTGGGCTACCATACCCCCAAAGGAAATTCCTATGACATGGCAGTTATCCCACCCTACTGCATTGAGTAAAGAGTCAGCATCGGCAGCGTAATCTGCTACGGTGTAGGGAATATCGAGTTTTGAGGTTTGGCCAAGACCACGCTGATCGTAAGCTAGGATTTCAAAGTGTGGGGCTAGCGGTGAGTCAAAAATAGTGGGTGAGCGGCGCAAGTCACCTCCAGTACCACTGATACTGAGCAGGCGTTGACCTGTGCCACGAATCTCATAATACATTTGCAAATCACGAATAGATACAAATGGCATGAGTATTTTTCCTTATGAATTTCGCATAAGTTGGCTGAGGGAACTGTCGCGATATCTCTGAAGAAGCATCCTCTTTTTGCTCTTATCGCATGTTGGTGGGCACATTCCAGTACAATCATAATGCGTGAACTACCACAACCACTTTAATCTACAACGACTGGTCAATTCGCTCTAGTAGCGCTGAATGTCATTTCAATAAAACAGCCATAACGCTGTAGCTCGAATTAGCGTGAGTTAGGCTACCAAGGTGATAATCCGCTGGTTCATTCAGTAAGTGATAGCAAGCAGTTAAATATATGCTTGCGATAGTTGATGTAGGCAGCAGTTTTGAGGATTTTCTTGCCGTCAGAATTTGTGTAACTATATTCCTCTTCCATTAGTAATTCATTTAAAATCCTTAAGTCTTTTAGTGCTTTTACCTGTATACCAAACAGTTCAGCAATACCTAGATAACGCTCATAAGCACTGGAGTTATTAGCCAAATATTCAAAAAACTCCCACTCTGTAATCACAAATTCAAGTCTGTAACTATCAAAATTGTATGCTGGTATCCAAGGAGGAGTGTAATTATCCTTGTCTCTGCCGCAGTCAGGTTTATAAATAGTCCAAGCTTTTCTTACTTCCGGGCTATATCGCTTTCGCATTGAATTACTAATTATTTCATAGTCATTGATATTTATAAAAATTACTATGCAACGTATTCCATCATCACTTTGATATTCACCAGCAACTACTGAACGAATAACATTAAAAAGAGATGTTAATTTATTTATTACTTTTAATAAACGTTTGATTTCGCGCTCAATTTGAGGTTTTTTTGGTCAATACTTTTTAACTTTACAACCGTTCAGTTCTGGTTGAAACAAGTTGATATAATGTTGCTCCTGCTCATCTAAAAAATTGATTGGGAATTCTTTCCAATAAATTCTGTGGCAGAGTTGGCGATTTGACCTAATTAATTGTGGATATCTATGGTGCGATTTTCCAGCCCATCTGCCCTTAAGATTTGCAGCCTGACCTACATACCAAACGCGGTCATTAGCATCAGCTATCACATATACTCCAGAACAGTCCGGCAAAGTATACCGTTCTCTAAACAGAATATTTGACCAATCCTTCCACTTCATAACTTCACAATAACAGTGTTAGATGCTTACCTTTTTAATAGAATGCCCGTTAATCCCGGACTAGTGGTATGGTGGGGGGTATTTTGTTTAGAGTCTCACTGAAATAATGCACATTCTAGTGTAATCAAAATTTCCAGGGTGCCGCAGCTACGCCCAACCCAGGCATCGCACCCTGGAAATATGTAGCATTTAGTACTTACTAGTTCCTGCCAAACACACTGCCAAGGGCACGCGCCATATTTTGCGGCTGCATTGCATCCATTGCGGCGGTGGGTTCGTAGCCGCAGTGAACCATACAATCGGCACACTTGGGATTACCACTCTTCTGGCCGTATTGACTCCAGTCAGTTTGTGCTAGTAATTCCTTGAAGGTAGAGTAATAACCTTCGTTCAGCAGATAGCAAGGTTTTTGCCAACCGAGAACGCTATAACTAGGGCTACCCCAAGGCGTGCATTCGTAGTCTTTCTCACCAGTGAGAAAATCTAAGAATAGCGGATTGTGATTGAAGTTCCAGTTTTTTTCACCAGCTTTGTATGGAGCCAGAATTTCCCGGAAGAGGGCGCGTGTTTGTTCACGGTGGAGAAAATGATCTTGATCTGGTGCCCACTCGTAACTGTAACCGGGAGAAATCATCATTCCGTCAGTATTTAGTGTTTCCAGAAAGTCGAAAAACTCTTGCATATCTTTGGGTTGAGTACCCTCAAAGATAGTGGTGTTAGTAGTAACTCGAAAGCCTTTAGCTTTAGCGGCGCGAATCGCTTTGACAGCAATATCAAAAACACCTTGGCGATCGACACACTGATCGTGCAACTCCCGCATCCCATCTAAATGCACGCTAAAAGTCAGGTAAGGAGAAGGTTGAAACTTATCCAGACTCTTTTCTAACAACAAACCATTAGTACACAAGTAAATATATTTCTTGCGCTCAATTAATCCCCGGACAATCTCATCAATCTGGGGGTGCAGCAGAGGTTCTCCCCCAGGAATTGAGACAACCGGTGCGCCGCACTCTTCCACTGCGGTAAAGCACTGTTCTGGGGTGAGATTTTGCTTTAAAATTTCCTTTGGATGTTGGATTTTACCACAACCCGTACAAGCGAGATTACACCGAAAAAGAGGTTCCAACATCAATACTAAGGGGAAGCGTTTACGTCCTTTCAAACGCTGCGTAACAAGATACTTCCCAATATCCATAGCTTGTTGTAGATTAACTGCCATTCTATTACTCCTCTGTTGATCAAAACACCACGTTCTCAGCCCCAAGATTTATCTGTGGGGTCTTTAATTTTGAATTTTGAATTTTGAATTTTGAATTCCCCTCCGGGGTTGACGTAACCCTGAGCAACAAACCAATCCACAGCTTCCTTGAGTGCTGCATTCAGTGAAGATTGGGGTAGACCCAATTCTCGTACAGCCTTGGCGGCATCATAATACATAGGCTGTTTCGCCATCCGAACGCCATCCAATGGCACTGAGGGCAATTTCCCCAGTGGTGCGAGAATCTTTTCATCAACCCAGGCAACACTAAGAGGCAACCAAGCGGGTACGGTTCGTTGAGGTGCGCTTAAACCTGTGATATCGGCGAGTTGTTCGAGTAGTTGCTTGAGACTGAGGTTTTGATTACCTAAGATATAGCGATCGCCTGATTTACCTCGCTGCAAAGCCAGTAAATGCCCCCATGCCACATCTCGCACATCGATAAAATTTAGACCAGTATCCAAGTAAAAGGGCATTTGCCGTCGTAAAAACCGTAAAATTATATCACCCGTAGGAGTAGGTTTGATATCTAACGAGCCAATGGGGCTGCTGGGATTGACAATAACTACCTCCTGACCTGTAGCAACGGCTTGCATGGCTTCTTGTTCAGCCAAAAACTTAGACTTTTTATAGTCACCCACCAACTTTTCTAAGGGACTCTGATGTGTTTCATCGACAACTTGACCAGATGATCCTACCCCAATTGCCGCCACTGAACTGGTGTAAACGGTGCGTTCAATGCCAGCTTTGCGAGCTGCTGCTAACACATTGCGCGTACCCAGGACATTGTGACGGTGGAGTAACTCCCGGTCTGTTTGCCACAGTGAATAATGGGCTGCGACATGAAATAGGTATTGACAACCTGCCATCTGTTGCCAGAGATTTGGTGAATTCAAATCGCCTTTGACAATTTCCACATCCAAATCGCGTAGATTCTCCAAATTGCTGCTCTGGCGTACCAGTGCTTTGACTGTGTAACCCTGTTGCAGGAGCAACCGTACCAAGTGGGCACCAATGAAACCTGTACCCCCGGTGACAAAAACTTGCATCAAGCTGTTCCCCTCTTCTTAAATCGGGGAAACCAATCATCCAAAATAGTGTAAACTACTGGCACAACAATCAAACTGAGGATAGTTGAAGTTACTAGTCCACCTGCGATCGCTACAGCCATAGGCGATCGCAATTCCGAACCAGCACCAAAACCTAGTGCGATCGGTAGCATCCCTAAAATAGTGGAGGCGGTGGTCATCATAATTGGTCTGAGGCGCACTAGTCCGGTGTTGAGGATCGCCTCGGTGCGGTCTAAGCCAGCATTGCGTAACTGGTTGATGTAATCCACCAGCAAAATAGCATTTTTATTTGCAAGCCCCAGCAAAAAGACGAAACCGATCAGTGAGATCATGCCAAAGTCGCTCTTGGTGATTAGTAGCGCCAACATTGCCCCCACTAGTGCTAAAGGCAAAGAGACACCAATCACCAGAGGATCTACCCAGCTTTGGAACAGCAAAATTAATACTATGACAATGCACAGGGCAGATAAGGCCAGAGTAGTCCCGAAACTGCCAAACACTTCACTTTGACGGGCAGAGTCTCCCCCTAAATTTAAGGAAACATTAGAGGGTAACACCGCGTTTGCTTCAGCTACCACTTTGTCAGTAGCATCACCCAAAGACAGATTTTTGCCAAGATTAGCACTGATATAGGCCACCCGCTGATTATTCAGACGCTCAATCTGAAAAACCGTGCCCTGCGGATTCGTTTCACCTGTAACTGTGACATCAGCGAATCCCGGTAGCCTCTGAATCCTTTCTTTAATCGCTTTGACTGCTTTGCTCAGAGCTTGGAGATTATCACCTTGTAATGCTATTTGGAGGGGTTTTTGACCGCCGGAATCAACAAATTGAATATCTTCGACACTAGTAGTTACCCCAGAAAGAGCAGGTAAGGAGGAGCGCAACTGATCTTGTAGTTCCGCAGTTGTGATTGTGCGATCGCCCTTTAACTTTACATATAGTGTGCCTTTATTCGGCTCACCCTCACGAGAACCAACAGTGGTAAATACCGTTTCAACTGCCGGTGATTTGATCACAACCTCTTCTAGTTTCTTCGCAACCTCAAGAGAATCGTTCAAAGGGTTGGGGATTAGGGATTGGGATGAGGGAGTTAATTTTTCTCCCCCTGCTCCCTTACTTGCCAAATCAGGGATACTCGGCAAAGGAGCCGTATAAGCAATATTAAATTCGCCGCGATCGAGTTTGGGAATAAACCCTTTGGGAATTAGTGGAATCAGTGTTATACCTGCGATGAAGCTGAGGACAGCTAACCCGATAACTATCTTGCGGTGATTCAAAGACCAACTTAGCAACTTTCTGTAAGATTGGGTAAACGCCACCCAGATTTTTGCTTCCCGACGCGGGGAGAGCGAGGATTTAGGTTTCAGCCAGTAGATAGCCAGAACTGGAGATAAAGTCCGAGCAACTAGCATAGAAGCAAGCATAGCGGCTGAAACAGTGATGCCGAAAGGCTTGAAGAACTGACCGATTACCCCACCCATCAAACCTATGGGCAGAAAAACTGCTACTGCTGTCAAGGTGGCGGCGGTGACTGTCAACCCAATCTCATTTGTCGCTAAAAGCGCCGCTTGGCGAGGAGTTTCCCCATCTTCAACGTGTCGCATGATGTTTTCTACATCCACGATCGCATCATCAACAATACTACCAATCACCAAAGCTAGAGCCAGTAGGGTGATTGTTTCCAGGTTGAAGCCGAAAATCGCCATGACGATAAATGTCGCCAACAAAGACGTAGGAATCGCTAAGGCAGAGATGAGAGTTGCCCGCCAATTCCACAAAAAAGGAAAAATTACCACTATCGACAAGACGACTGCTTCCAGCAAAGCATCGATTGTTGACTGGGTAGCGTGGCGGATATATTCTGCTTGGGTGGCAGCTAAAGTGAGGTTGATATCCTTGAGGGTAGAGCGTAGCCTTTGAACTTCTTTTTCAACCTGACTCACTACTTCCAAGGTGTTAGCGCTACCGCGTTTGATTACCTGAAATGCGAGTGCATCTTGACCGTTAAACCGCACTAATGTCGCCCCAGTTTGGGTAAGAGCAGCTGCACTTGCATTCGCTGGATTTACCGGAGGAGTTGCAGTAGCAGCGCCCAGTAGTGAGACTTTCAGAACTCCTGGTAGTTTAGCGATCGCACTAACAATCTCATCTTGCGCTAACTTTGTCAAATCTTTGAGATTCCGCGACGGACTCTCTATGGCATAACTAATGGCGGCTGACTCGTTTAGATTCAGAGGAATAATTTTGTCAGTTGCTCCTTGAGGCAAAGTCAACTGCTTCAGGGCAGTTTCCACCTTTTTGGTCGATGTTTCTAAATTCGTCCCAACGGCAAAAGAAAGGCTAACAGCAGTTTGACCAGGATAGGTGGATGAGCGGATATCCTCCAGTCCTTCTAGGGAGCGGAGGCGTTCTTCCAAGGGTTGGGTGAGCTTCGCCTCGGTATCCAGGGCAGTTGTCAGGGGCGCTGTAGCATTCACAACTACCACTGGAAAGGTAATATCTGGAAACAAGGCATACTTAAGGGAACTGAAAGCCAGAACACCAGCTACCGTTACGGCAATCCAAAAACTCACCGTCAGCCACGAAAATTGAATCGCCAATTTGGAAATATTGAAGAGTTCTCGTGCGGATTTGGAGTTATGAAGCTTTACCATCTTGGAAAACTATCGTGTGGGTGACACAATTATTTAGTCATGCTACAGCAATCACCTTCGGTTTGCGAGTTTTGGTTACTACTAAACGGCAATATTACTTATTGTCACTCAGATAGGGCAAAATTTTTAATCCAAAAGGAAACTTCAAAGATCAAACTTGAAACTGTCGAGAGGGCTAGTGCCTAATTTTTTCCCCATCAACACAATTCTGGTACCTCAGGGAGCAGAATATAAAGCTGTGTGTCGCGCCTTTCGCGGCGTTACTGGCTCCATCCCAACGGTAATAGCCATACCTGTTGGGATGAAGCCTTTACTCAAATACCTACAACAAGGACAATTTCTGGCTCCAAAGTCCAGAGTGCTGATTATGGGTATATGTGGCAGCTTGAGCGATCGCTACAAAGTTGGTGATATTGTGCTGTATCAAGATTGTGTTTATCAGGGGAAGCAGCAAGAATGCGATCGCACTTTCACAGCCCAATTGCACTCTTCGATATCAGAAAAAGTATCTTTAGTCAAGTCAATGACAAGCGATCGCGTGATTTGGTCTGCTGCCGAAAAACGCCGTTTGGGTGAGACTTTGGCGGCTGATGTTGTTGATATGGAAGGATTTACCGCCCTAGAGTTTTTCAATGCAGCTGGGATAACCGTGGCAATACTGCGAGTAGTCAGCGACGATTGTCAGCATAATATCCCCGATCTCACACCAGCAATTAACTCTGATGGCTCCCTAAACCCTTTGGCTTTAGCGATCGCAATGCTTCGACAACCCCTTGCTGCTACTCGGCTGATTCGAGGTTCATTAACAGCATTAAAGGTGTTAGAGCAAGTTACAAATCTGCTCTTTTCTGGCTATAGCTTGAAATAATCTGTTACGTCATTAGAGCAATTTTCTTCTTAAATAGACCACGCGGTAAGGAACATTGCTCATACGTGTCAACTTCAGCTAAAACTCCTTTAAAACCTCGTTTCTAACCTCTGGCTGGAAATGCAAATCAAAAGCGGCTCTGCCGCAAGTCAAGAGGCGGAGCCTCAATGAAGGGCATTCCCAGTCGGAGACTAGGAACGAGGCAAGCTTTCAAAGCTAAATTCCAGGCTGCCTTTCACCTTAAGTTGATACCAATGAACAATGTTCCCTACAACATAATGTAGTTCAATTAAATGAAAACTGCTGTAATTGCACACTTCATCGTTAGGGTAGTCAAAAGTCATTAGACCTCTGGCATAAGTCGGAATTTGTGAAATCGAACCACAGATGAAAACCGATATTTATCAGTGTTTACATGTAGTTAGTTTTGCTTTTATATCACGTTAAAACAGACTAATAAATCCTAATACGGTAACAATTAACACAATTCCGTATTGATTGTAAAATTGCTTGTGGAATAAGTTTTACAGAAACTTCATCGTTAGATAGATCAAGTAGAAAACGATATTGGGAAGCATAATATATGACCTGCTCAGGGTTGGGTTCCATGAGAGAGATGATTCCATTGGATTGTGAATCAAAAATACTCTTTTGCCAGGATAGCTCGGAACTAATTTGCCAACTATCGAACAGAATTTATGAAGCTCAATTACAAGCTCTACCTGTACTCGTTCCTAGCTCGTTTCAGATGGCTCAAAAAAAGTTACACCGCTAAAATCATGTTGGTAGCATTTTTGGGCACTCATGTACCACTTCTGTCCTTACTTTTGAGTTTCCTCATCTCAAACTCCTATTCCTTGGAAATGGCGGCGCGAGTTATGAGCGTTGCTTTGTTGGCTACGTTAGGGGGTACGGCCGCTACCCTCTACGCCCTAAACCACCTTCTCAGACCGGTTATTTTGACATCTGCTGCATTGCAAAATTATCTAAACACCAAAACCCTACCTGAACTGCCCACAGAATTTGCTGATGAAGCGGGTACATTGATGGCGGATACCTCACAAACTCTTCACAAATTAGATGAGTTAATTCACTACATCACTAATTATGATGATCTAACTGGATTACCCAATCGTGATTTATTCCGCGATCGCCTCCACCAGATTCTATCCCAACCTGAACATAATCAGCGCCTTGTAGCTGTCTTTTTGCTGGCTATTGATGATTTCACAGGTATGAGTCATGGGTTGGAGCATCAGACAACAAATTTGTTGTTAAGAGCAGTTGCTCAGAGGTTATCAACCTGCATCGCACAAACAGATATTCTTGCCCATTTGAGTAAAGATGAATTTGTCCTTGCCCGTATGGAGATTGTTTCTTTTGAAAGTGTGATTCAGCTATCTCAACTGCTGTTAAGTACGCTGAAAAAACCCTTCTTTTTAGAGGGTAACTTGATTCATATCACCGCCAGCATCGGCATCACAATTAATGACCTAAATGATTCTAATAGCGTAGATCAACTCTTGCAACAGGCTCACATGGCACTGTACCAGGCGAAGCGGCAAGGGCGTAGCCAATACCAATACTATTCGCCGGAAATTAATGCTCAGTTGCAGGAGCGACTGACCTTAGAAAATGAATTACATGGGGCGCTTGGGCGCAACGAAATGCTGGTTTATTATCAACCTCTGATTGATTTACACAATGGACAAATTACAGGTATGGAAGCGTTGATTCGCTGGCAGCATCCTACATTAGGTTTTATTTCTCCAGCCAAGTTTATTCCCATTGCCGAAGCCAATGGTGCAATCGTACCAATTGGCGAATGGGTCTTGCGAACTGCTTGCGCCCAAAACCGTGCTTGGCAGCTTGCTGGATTTACCCCAATTCGGATATCTGTAAATCTGTCATCTCGACAGTTTGAACAACCGAATCTGGTTGAAGTCGTCAGCCAAATTCTTGAGGAGACTGGACTCAAAACATCTTACCTGGAACTGGAAGTCACGGAAAGCTTCTTGATGGGTGACATTGAGCGATCAGTTAAAACCTTAAAACAATTACGAGAACTGGATATATGCTTGGCTCTAGATGACTTCGGCACCGGTTATTCCTCTCTCAACTACTTGAAGCGCTTTCCTGTGAATATGCTCAAGATTGATCAGTCATTTGTAAAGGATATGTCCAATCCTGATAGCGCCGCCATCACCGATGCCATCATTGCCCTCGCCAAGAGCCTCCGGTTGAAAATCACGGCAGAGGGTGTAGAAACCAAAGAACAGCTTAACTACCTGCAAATGCGTGGATGTGACGAAGGTCAGGGTTATTACTTCAGTCGTCCTGTCCCTGCTGATCTAATTACTCCGATGTTGCAGAAAAGTTCTCAGCATATGGAGATAATTGCAGCATAAGTGGATGCCTAATACCATTGACCGGAAAAAGGCAGACACGTTGGTAGGGGCACAGCAATGCTGTGCCCCTACGAGAAATCTATATGTATCAGGGTTTGTGTGAAATGGTATTACTCACGGCAGTGGCCCAATAACCGCACCTTTACGGACGGACACCACTACCGTCATCAAGATTAAAATCTCTTAACATCTCGTTACACTGAAGACATCGAGAAGGACGAAAGTAAACCTCTCGAAGCTGAAATCAAAGGTGAACGACATGAATGGCACAATTCGCGTTGGTAATCTCTTCGGAATTCCCTTCTATATCCATCCGTCATGGTTTTTAGTTCTGGGTTTGGTAACTTGGAGCTATAGCAGTGGACTGGGGGCGCAATTTCCCCAATTGTCTGCGGGATTAGCTTTGCTACTAGGACTGATGACAGCGCTGATGTTATTTGCCTCTGTCGTCGCCCATGAATTAGGCCACAGTTTCGTTGCGATTCGTCAGGGAATTGATGTCAAATCGATCACACTGTTTATATTTGGCGGTTTGGCTAGCTTAGAAAAAGAGTCGAAAACTCCAGGTGAAGCTTTCTGGGTAGCGATCGCCGGGCCAATAGTTAGTTTAATACTATGCGGTATCCTTACAGCTATTGGTGTTACTACTGCTGCATCAGGCCCGTTAGCTGCAATTCTTGGTGTTCTAGCGTCTGTTAACTTGGCATTAGCCCTGTTTAACCTTATTCCTGGCTTGCCCTTAGATGGCGGAAATATACTGAAAGCCATCGTTTGGAAAATTACAGGTAATCCTTATAAAGGTGTCACCTTTGCTAGTCGAGTTGGGCAAATCTTTGGTTGGGTAGCAATTCTTTCAGGTATAGTTCCCTTACTATTATTTGGCAGTTTCGGTAACTTCTGGAATTTGTTAGTTGGCTTCTTCTTATTACAAAATGCTGGTAACGCGGCTCAATTTGCCAGAGTGCAAGAAAAGCTCACAGGTTTGACAGCCCAGGATGCTGTAACTCATGATAGCCCGATTGTATCTGCTAATCTTAGCTTGAGAGAATTTGCCGATGAGCGAGTCATAAGTGGGCAAAACTGGCATCGGTTTTTAGTGACTGATGATCATGGACAATTAGTAGGTGCGATCGCTGTTGATAATTTACGAACCATCCCAACAGCACTGTGGTCAGAAACTCAAGTCAAAGAAGTCATGCGACCAATTACCCAATCTACCACAGTCCAATCCGATCAACCTCTGCTGGAAGTCATGCAGTTACTCGAACAACAAAAGCTGTCTGTCCTCCCCGTAATTCGTGAGAATGGCGTTCTAGTTGGAATCTTAGAAAAAGCTGCAATTATCCAGCTACTTCAAAGCCGAACTCAACCTAACCCTGCATAGTTTAATTAACGTGAGTTCGATGAACCTCTCCCTGCCTTGAACTAAAGTTCAAGTCTGTCCCTCTCCGAGTCGGAGAGGGACAGACTTGCGTAGTAAAACCTCATAACTGCAATTCAGCAACGCTGTAAATAATCGTTGCCAAGTTAACTCTTTTGTAGTATCATCCCAATGCCAGCGTAATAAATTAGCGGGTTGACTCTTGGCAATTCCTGGTAAACCAATTGCTTGTCTAGGTGCATTAGTAGCTAAAGCGATCGCACTTTCTACATCACAAATTCCCCATTTTACCAAATTCTGCACTCCCACCAACAAGGGTAAAGTCGTCCCCGACAAGGTGCCATCCGCCAGTTGTGCCGTACCGTTTTTAACTTCAATTTGCCGACTATCCCAAGGATACACGCCATCGGGTAGCCCCAAAGGTGCAAGGGCATCGCTGACAAGAAACAGCCCTTTTTCTTGATAGCTAGCACGAAGTAAAATTTGCAGCATTGTGGGCGAAACGTGTTTACCATCAGCAATAAAACCACACATCACATCAGCATGAGTAATTGCTGCCCCTAATAATCCTGGTTCGCGGTGATGTAATGCTGGCATGGCATTGAAAGCATGAGTTACCATCGTTGCACCCTGTTCAAAGGCACGTTGCGCTTGGGCAGATGTTGCTTGAGAATGCCCTAAACTGACAATAATCCCCAGAGAACGCAAATATGGAATTACTTCACCAGTCCGATCTAACTCCGGCGCTAAGGTGATGACTTTTACAATATGAGCATAATCTCCCAAAACCCGCTTTACCTCGTCAATTGTTAAGGGTAAGAGGTACTCTGCTGGGTGTGCGCCGCGCTTTTGGAAATTCAAAAACGGGCCTTCTAGATGTACTCCCAGAATCTTGGCATCTGCTTGTTGACTGGGGATAATATCAGCAATAATAGCAAGCGATCGCTGAATATTTTCTACTGAAGTTGTCACAAGTGTCGGTAAAAATCCATCTACCCCGACATCCCACAAAAATTGCCTTATTTTCTGGAGTATATAAGCATTTTCAGCCGTCAAATCAGGAAATGCCAATCCCAAAGCACCGTTAATTTGCAAATCAACGCCACCCAATGAAATCCAGTCGCCAGCAACATCTATTACGGATGAGCGGCTGTGTACTCCTACTGTACCCATTGGCAAGATTTGCTCAATTATGCCCTCATGATTAATCAAGAGCATCTGCAAATCTTTGTATCCTGGTACTCTAGCATTGATAATGTCTACAGGATTTTGTGTTGCTTGAGTCATCACATTGGCGAGAAGATAGCTAAATCTGATTTTAGATGCAACGAATACCGATGAATCAATATAAAGCAATGCCAATAGATGAGATGATGATCGGCATTGCACAGCTTCGATATCTAGCTCAAACAATTTTGAATTTTGAATTTTGAATTTTGAATTATTATGACTCCCTTAGTTGGTATTATTATGGGCAGCGATTCTGATTTGCCCACCATGAAAGACGCGATCGCAGTTTGTGAAGAATTTGGCGTTGAGAGCGAAGTGGCGATCGTTTCTGCTCATCGTACCCCAGAACGCATGGTAGAATATGCTCAACTTGCACACCAACGCGGTATTAAGGTGATTATTGCTGGTGCAGGTGGTGCTGCCCATCTGCCTGGAATGGTAGCGTCTTTAACTCCACTTCCTGTTATCGGTGTTCCTGTACCCACCCGTAACTTACAAGGTGTCGATTCTTTATATTCTATTTTACAGATGCCTGCGGGTATTCCTGTGGCAACAGTGGCGATCGGTAATGCCAAAAATGCTGGGCTTTTAGCAGTACAAATCCTCGCAACTCAGCAACCAGAATTGCTAAAAAGAGTGCAACAATATCGCCAAACCCTATCTGAATCAGTAATTGCAAAGCAAGCAAAACTAGAACAACTAGGCTATGAGCAATATTTACAGCAGATGTTTTAAATAAATTTAAACACCAGAGCAGGGGAGCAGCAAGTCTTTTTCCTCTGCCCAATGCCCAATACCCCATAATAAATGACTAACCAAACGATTCACGTAGTTGCCCGTTTTATTGCTTTGCCTAACAAAGTAGAAGAACTAAAAGCAGTACTGTTGGAACTCATTGAGCCAACCCGTCAGGAAGCAGGTGCGATCAAGTATGAACTTTTGCAAAACCAGTACGATCCAACAGACTTTACTTTTGTAGAGGAGTGGACTTCTGATGAAGCCCTGAATACTCATCTAGATTCACCCCATCTCCAAGCGGTACCAGCTAAACTTGAAGGTTTAGTGACTGCTGCACCACATGTCGGTCGATACCATCTTTTGGCATAATCACATATTGCTAACTTGAAGCAGACTCTTTATTGTTGGGGATCATTTGGAATATCTCAGCCTTAAATTCTAAGATTGAAGCGATCGCTCCAGAATCAATGCAGCATTCTGAAGTATCTTGATCCTGAGACCTTAGTCAAAAATTGAGAGCTACAACATCCATGTGTCAATTGCTCGGAATGAATTGCAATGTTCCAACGGATATTTGCTTTTCTTTTGAAGGCTTTTCTGCACGGGGAGGAAAAACGGATGATCATAGCGATGGTTGGGGCATTGCTTTCTTTGAAGGAAAGGGATGTCGAATGTTTTTAGATGCCCAACCTTCTGTTGCTTCTCCCGTAGCGGAGTTTGTGCGGAGTTATCCCATCCACTCAACCCATGTCATAGCCCATATCCGCAAAGCCACTCAGGGTGAAGTTGCCCTACACAACTGTCATCCTTTCCGCAGAGAATTGTGGGGTCAGTATTGGGTGTTCGCCCACAATGGTAATTTGCCAAATTTTGAGCCGGAAAATTTGGGATTTTATCAAGCCGTAGGTGACACCGATAGTGAAAAAGCATTCTGTATGATGCTAGAAACATTGCGATCGCGCTTTTCTGAGGGTAAGCCTGACATCAAAGAACTGTACCCTGTGCTGCAAGAAATTACTGCTGTAATTGCAAAATTGGGTATATTTAATTACTTATTATCAGATGGAGAACACTTGTTTGCTTATTGCTCAACCAAACTCAGCTACATTGTTCGCCAAGCGCCCTTTGCAGCTGCCCATTTAATTGACCAAGACATGACCGTAGATTTTCGGGAAGTGACTACTGAACGCGATCGCGTCGCTGTCATTGCTACCACACCCCTGACTGACAACGAAGTTTGGACACAAATCCAACCGGGAGAATTACTAGTTTTTCAGGACGGATTACCTCTGAAATATGCATTCAGTTAAGAATTTGATCCTGTTGGCGAATTCAAAAATTAACCAGATATCTTTCCCATTTAGATACTTTCTAGATGGGTTTTGTTTTTCTTGCTTTTCATATTGAGTAATTTATAGTTATTTTCAGGTAAATAGACTTGCTATTTAGGGGCACAGTAATACTCATACGTGTCAACTTCAGGTAAAAGCTAGTAAGCGAAAAAGTTTTAATATATTGCCTCGTTCCTAGTCTCTGACTAGGAATGCCCTCTGTAAGGCTCTGCCTTACTTCCTCGCGGCAGAACCGCAAAAACAAGCATTTCCTTCTTAGAGACTGACAAGAAATAAATTATCCATCTTGTGGGCATCCTGCCCGCCCTGAATATAGGACGGGTGTTAGCGTAGCGGCACGTAGTGCGGACACCCATCCCACAATAAAATTTGGGATGTTTTTTTATTTGTCAGTCCCTTTGACCTGAAAACGAGGTTTTAAAAGGGTTTCACCTTCAGTTGACATGCATGAGCAATGTTCTCTACAACAGATGTAGTTCACTGTTAAAATTTACCAATTTATACAAATTTCCCCCAACTTAGTTGTTACCAATTTATCTAAAAAATACCGCTTTTATTGGTATAAACTTTATCGCTTTACACTGAATTATATCTAGATTAATATAGTTAAAACAAGGCTGTAAGTTTTCTCAAATAAGAGCTTTAGATATTTTTTGGCTATTGCAAGCATCCTTGGAAAAAATGTATTTCTAACAATATAAAAATAAAATCTCTAATGACTGCTACCCAATTACTCTTCCTCATGATAACTTTCTTTATAACAAGTATAATAAGTGTAATTACAGGAAGCACTTCTTTGATTACCGTCCCTGTAATGTTGCAATTGAGTATTGAACCCCGTACTGCTCTTGCCACTAATATGTTGGCATTAACCTTTATGAGTATTGGTGGTACATTGCCTTTTATTGGTAAAAAAGCAATTGACATCAGTCGCTTGCCAATAATGATTTTCCTAACGCTTTTAGGCTCAATCATCGGTGCATTACTTGTTTTAGTTGTACCTTCAAAATCGATGCCTCTGATTATCTCGATTTTCATAATTGCGGTTGCCGTCTTTTCAATCACCAATCGCAATGCCGGAATCATTTCAACAATAGAGAGTCCATCACCAATAGCAGAAATTGGTGGATATGTGGCAACTTTTGTACTTGGTATTTATGGTGGTTTCTTTAGTGGTGGCTATGTCACCATGCTCACAGCAGCTTATGTCAACCTATTTCGGATGACGTTTGTTCAGGCGGTAGCAAACACAAAGTTTATCAACATTTTTTCTTCGCTGATTGCCACCATTATTTTCTTTACACAGGGAATAGTTGATTACAAGCTAGGTATTATTCTGAGTATTACTATGTTCATTGGTGGAATTGTCGGAGCGCGGGTTGCCCTCAAACTCAGCAACATCTGGTTACGGCGTATATTTCTCACGACAGTAATCGCTCTTGCACTCAAGACGTTACTTGATTTTGTTCCACTCAGTTGAGCGAAGCCGATGTCTACGACGGGCTACGCCTACGCTAGAATAGACTTTCCTCAAAAATTAGCTATTCCCTAGCAAGTTGCTTGATACACTCGGTAGCCAATTGCGATGCCTAGTTTGGGCTGCGCCTACGCAACTTGATAGTTGAAAGTAAAAGCATTTGTAATTCCTCACAGAACTGGTAGAATCTCCATATTCTTTGTCAAGAATGTGAGGTTTTTTGTTGTTTGCAACTAGATAGATGAAATCATCCAGTATTATAAACAGTATATAACTGTATTCCCATCAATTATCTGTAGATTTAGTGGAGGAAATAGAATGAGTTTGTGGCAACGCCCACTGAAAAGGTTACAAGCGATAGCTGAACATAGAACATATAGGTTCAGACTAAATTCGCTCAAAGGCTTTGTATCACTCTTTTTGGTAGGTACTGTATTGAGTGTGGCGCTTGCCGCCTGCTCTGGTGGAACTGGGAGTAATTCTTCCACACAAACCTCTACTGCTAATCCTGTTGCTGCAACCAAGGAAAATATTGAATTAACTCTTGTGTCGTTTGCAGTTACCAAAGCGGCTCACGAAGCGATCATTCCCAAGTTTGTCGAACAGTGGAAGAAAGATCATAATCAAACTGTCGTCTTCAAGCAAAGCTATGGCGGATCTGGTTCCCAAACTCGCGCCGTTATCGATGGTTTGGAAGCAGATGTTGTTCACTTGGCATTGTCTGGAGATACCTCAAAAATTGAGAAGGCTGGATTGATTCAGCCAGGATGGGAGAAAGAAGTTCCCAACAATGGTATTGTCTCTAAAACTGTGGCAGCATTAGTAACTCGCCCAGGTAATCCTAAAGGCATCAAGACTTGGGAAGATTTGGCGAAAGCTGATGTAAAACTTATTACTGCTGACCCCAAAACTTCAGGCATTGCTAGGTGGAATTTCCTGGCGCTTTGGAACTCCGTCATTAAAACTGGTGGAGATGAGGCTAAAGCGACTGAATTTGTGACTAAGGTTTACAATAATGTGCCAATCCTGACTAAAGATGCGCGGGAAGCCACGGACACATTTGCCAAGCAGGGTCAGGGGGATGCCTTGATCAACTATGAAAATGAAATTATCTTGGCACAACAAAAAGGCCAAAAGGTTGAGTATGTTGTTCCCGATGTGAATATATCCATCGACAATCCGATCGCTGTGGTAGACAAAAACGTTGATAAGCACGGAACCCGCGAAGTTGCTGAAGGTTTTGTCAAATACCTCTATAGCCCAGAGGCACAGCAAGAGTTTGTCAAATTCGGATTCCGACCTGTGGATGAAACTTTAGCTCAAACTAAAGAAGTCACAGACAAATTTCCGAAGGTGAAAAATTTGGGTACTGTTGCAGACTTCGGCGGTTGGGAAGCAATTGATAAGAAGTTCTTCGCAGATGGGGGACTCTTTGACAAGATTCAAGCCCAAAAGAAACGGTAATTCGTAATTCGTAATTGAAGGACAGAGCAACTAACTTTAATTATGGATAGGACTTACGCAAAAGTAGACGCTGTAGGGGCAATTCATGAATTGCCCCTAAGAAGAAAATCATTCTTTTCGGCTATTGTTTGCGTAATTCCTGTTTTTGACTATGACCGAAAAAGAAAAGGATACAGAGCAACTAAATTTATTTATGGGGATTGTTAATTTTGAATTTTGAATTTTGAATTTTGAATTCGGAGCGAAGCGACGTGACTGTATCTCCTTTTGTGGAAGTTGAACGCAAAACACCATTCTGGAAGACATTGGGGCGGGTTCCTTGTACTTGGCGAATCACCATAGGATATCTGACGGTGATGTTATTTATCCCCATAATTGCCATGTTCCTGAAAGCAAGTACGGAAACTCCGGCGCGATTTTGGGCGATCGCAACCAGTGATATCGCATTAGCAACATATAACGTCACTTTTGTTACAGCGATATTTGCTGCCTTACTCAATGGCGTATTTGGGACTTTGATTGCTTGGGTTCTGGTTCGCTACGACTTTCCCTTAAAACGCTTGATTGATGCCACAGTGGATTTACCCTTTGCACTACCAACTTCGGTAGCAGGGCTAACTCTGGCAACAGTTTACAGCGATAATGGCTGGATCGGTTCGCTACTAGCACCACTGGGAATTAAGGTATCTTTTACCCGCACGGGAGTAGCGGTGGCAATGATATTTATCTCACTACCTTTTATCGTGAGAACTGTGCAACCCGTGCTTCAGGAAATGGAACGTGAAATTGAAGAAGCCGCTTGGTGTCTAGGTGCTTCTCAATGGCAGACCTTCTGGAAAGTGATTTTGCCACCTTTATTTCCCACGATTTTAACTGGTGTTGCCTTGGGTTTCTCCCGTGCAGTTGGAGAATATGGATCAACTGTGATTATCTCTTCCAATACGCCATTCCAAGATTTGATTGCACCTGTGCTGATTTTCCAGCGCTTAGAGCAGTATGACTATTCTGGTGCAACAGTAATTGGCATAGTTTTACTATCAATTTCATTGGTACTGCTATTGGCAATTAATTTCTTACAAGCATGGGCAAGGCGATATGACAGTAGATAAGCCAAGTTTTCACTCATCTCCATCTGATACAGATATAGCCAAGCCTAAAGAGCAGAAGAGTTGGGTACCAATAGTTTTAATTGGTATAGCGATCGCCTATTTAGCCCTAGTTCAATATATCCCGGCAATTAATGTTTTTGTCCAAGCCTTCAGCAAAGGATTTGGGCCATTTCTGTCCAACCTGAC
Organism: Nostoc sp. NOS(2021); assembly: GCF_017115025.1. Classification (GTDB taxonomy): domain Bacteria; phylum Cyanobacteriota; class Cyanobacteriia; order Cyanobacteriales; family Nostocaceae; genus Nostoc. Next base: position 70,500 of record NZ_JABXKM010000227.1, read on the forward strand.
GCGGCCAGCTTTTCTCCATGCAGCTTGGCTGACGCTATGGCTTGCTTTGATTGCTCTGCCTGTGAATACAGTATTTGGTTTATGTGCAGCTTGGGCGATCGCTCGTCATAAATTTCCTGGACGCGCCATAGTTTTGAGCATAATTGACCTACCCTTTTCGATTTCGCCCGTAGTCGCAGGATTGATGCTTGTGCTACTTTACGGACGCAATGGCTGGTTTGGCCCTTGGCTCCAGGCTCATGATATCAAGATTATCTTTGCCTTTCCAGGTATGGTGCTGGCTACAGCCTTTGTAAGTATGCCCTTTGTAGCGCGGGAAGTTATTCCTGTTTTAGAGGAATTTGGTAAGGATCAAGAAGAAGCTGCTAGAACTCTAGGTGCGAAAGATTGGCAGATATTTTTGCGCGTCACCCTGCCCAGTATCCGTTGGGGCTTACTCTACGGTTTAATTTTGACCAATGCCAGAGCAATGGGTGAATTCGGGGCGGTTTCGGTGGTATCTGGCAACATTGCTGACCAAACCCAGAGTTTACCACTGTTTGTAGAAGATGCTTACAAACAATACGAAACCGAGGCTGCTTTCTCTGCGGCTGTACTGTTAGCGTTACTAGCAGTAGTAACCTTAGTGCTGAAAGAGATTCTGGAACGGAAAACCAGCATTAAAGATGTTGAATAGAAAAATCAACCAATTATAGTTATCCTTTGAATAGGATACAAGCAAATCATGGGACGTGGTACGATTTACCTAGTACCTATCAGGAAATTACCATTAGGGTTAAGGGTAGTTCTGTACCAATCCCGATCAGGGATTGAAATAATTCAGATATGGCTACTGACAATACACTTACCAATAAACGGATTCGCCTCAGAATTCCCAAAGACTATCACCAGGAACCTGTCATTTCTCGCCTGGTGTCTGACTATGGACTGACTGTGAATATCACAGCAGCGATTTTGGGAGCCAATGCTGTCGGTGATGGTTGGTTTGACCTTGAACTACAAGGAACAGATGCACAAATTCAGAGCGGGTTAACCTATCTCCGCAATTTGGAGTTGGAAGTCTGGGATGACATTAATGCAAGTGATTGGTAAGGGTTATAGCAAATAAGAAGGAAATGCTTTTCATTGCGGCTCTGCCTCTTTTACAAGTGGCAGAGCCTCCCAATGGGCATAAAGTTTTATCTTCTATTGCTAATGGTAATTTGAAAGCTAAATTGCACGATACTATGGTCAATGTAGCAAATTACATCAATTACATTGCTAAGTCAAAAGATACTACCATTGACTCTCGAAGCACGGATAGAATAAAAGAGAAAATAAAGCATTACCTGCCAAATTAATTAGTTTCGTAGGGTGTGTTAGGCTTGCCGTAACGCACCGATTCTAAGGTGTTGGTGCCGTACTCTCTGCGCTAACATCACAGACCCTACTATCGACAACCCAAACTATCTCGCGTTGACACAGCCGTAACTGGATTTACGCCATCAGCCCTTTCACACAGCAGCGACACTTGATAGCGGTCAATCAAAGCATCTGTAAAATCAGCACCAGTGATATCAGCATCATAAAAGCGACTGCTCGTCAAAGTTGCTTCTGTAAAAATGACATTTTTCAGGTTAGCACTATCCATAGTCACGCGATCGACTAAAGCGCCGCTCAAGTTTGCACCTTCCAGATTTGCTTTTAATAAAATTCCCTTAGTCAGAATTGCATTGCTTAAATTCGCCCCTTGGAAATTCGCCCCCCGCATTTCTGCTGCGACAAAAGTCACACCTGCCAAATCAGCATGAGAAAAGTCACGATTTTCTAAATTTATATTATTGTAGTTGATTGTGTTTACTTGAGCAAAAGCCGGTTTGGGATTAAGTATTATCCACAAAAATGCTAGTGTTAAAATCGCAATCAAACCAAAAAAGCGCAGTAAAATCTTTTTCATAACTTTATTATTTGTCAGTAGTCCCCGTACCCCTTCTCCTAAGCAAGCTACGCCTTGGTCTCCCTTAGAAGAAGTCTGAGCGCCGGAAGCCGGCGCTCAGACTTCTCTCTTTGTCATTTAACTAATGACTAATGACTAATGACTCTTAGCTATTTCCAATCTTTACCAATGCGGATTGTCAGATCAGATTGTAAATCACCAATCGCCGACACCTCTATTTGACCCAAGCCTAAGACTTTTTGCAAATCAACTCCAACTCGTCGGTTGCCTTTTTGGACAACAATCTGAGTTTGACGTTGGGTATCTGGCCAATCAGGCACTTTGTAAATATTAGTAAAGCCTTTCTGTTTGAGATAAGCAATAACTTTTTCAGTTAGCTGAGGTTGATTGGAAGCATTTTGAATAGCAATTTTGAGGTTAGGAACCCGGCGCATATCTGGCTTTAGACCAGGTACATTTACCCCAACATAATCATTCAACAGGCTCTGTTGTCCAGTCATATTCAGCCAATAGCTATCAGGGTCTTTGCTAAAACGGCTAAACGTACCAGGCAACATGGTCATTTGGAAATTATCTCGATCCAAGTTGAGGCCAAAGTTCACCAACGCCATCATTTCTTCCATCTTCAGGTTGGTGTCAAAGTATTTTCGCATCAAGCGAGTTAATTGAGGCAACCTGGGTAAGACAGTAGGACTATTGAGGCGTTGCAGCAATGCTGCTGTTAGTGCTTGCTGACGCTGCACTCTCGGCAAATCTCCCAAACCTGGTTCGCGGAATCGGACAAACTGTTCTGCTTGTTCGCCGTTGAGGGTTTGCCAGCCACTGACTAAATTAATTGACAGCCGACTGCTAGAGTCTTTATATTCCATTGATTGGGGAACAAAGACCTCTACTCCGCCTAACTGATCGACTAACTGCCGTAAGCCGCTAGTAGAAATGCGGATGTAGCGATCGATTGGGGCATTATTTAAGGTACGGCTAACTACCCGTGCTGCCAAGACTGGGCCGCCTTTGGCATTAGCATCAGATACCTTAGTTAATCCCTTTTCTCCCTTTTCGGGGATGGCGATCATCGTATCTCTGGGAATGGAAAGCACCCGTACAGATTTTTCACTAGGGTTGAGCCGTACCAGCAGCATGGTGTCGCTTTTCCCAGCAAAGCTTTCTGGTGAACCATCAACAGTACCACTGACTGGTTCAATCCCCATAATTAAAATATTCATCGGTCGTGAAAGCTGGTACTGGGAGAGTTTGCTCCATAACTCCCCTGGTAGTGGTATTTTTAGCTCGTCTTTAGCAGTAGTTCCTAAATCTTCATCTGTTCGATCTAGATTGCTCCATAAAGGAGTCCACAGCGCTAAAGTTGATACCAGCAACCCAGATAAGATGATGCCGATGACAACCGTCATGATCCACAACAGCCATCGAGGCATGGTCAAGCCCAGTCTCTCATAAAGCTGATTGGGAATTGCACCCACTGATTCGACGACGCTACGGTTCGGATTCGCTGGCTGGTTTAGTCCTACCTCTTCTTCTGATTCGGTTACTGGTGCAGGCGTTACCTGATTTTCCGTTCGTTGAATTTGCTGCGATCGCACCTCATTTTCAAATGCTACTTGTTGAGATGTCACCGGATTTTCCGACCATTCGATTTGTTTTATCACAATTATTTCCCCACTCAACCACTCCCTAAAAGTTATGTTAATCCAAGCTACAAATATTGCCAGTGGAAAAGCTCACTGTAAACTTGTAATGTTCTTCGGTAAGCGTGTATGACAACATGAATACTTTATTGTTCCCCGTAATCCTTGCTGGTGGTAAAGGTGAACGTTTTTGGCCTCTGAGTCGCAAAGACCGACCCAAACAATTTTTAAGTCTTGATGGTAGCTCTAGAAGCTTATTACAAGCAACCGCCGATCGCTTACTAGCACTCGGAGGCGGTTGGGATTCCTTGTGGGTTATCACTTCTAGTCAGATAGCTGAAGGGGTACGACAACAATTACCTGATCTGCCAGTTCAAAACTTACTGATCGAGTCGGAAGGAAGAGACACTGCCGCAGCCGTTGCTTGGACAAGTTTAGAAATCAAACAGCGCTATGGAGAAGACGCTGTTATTGGCTTTTTCCCTGCTGACCACTGGATTGCTGACCAAAAGGCGTTTGCACACACATTAAGCGCGGCTACGCAACTGGCAGCAAACACAGCAGCGATCGTTACACTGGGGATCAAGCCTACTTTTCCATCAACTGGTTATGGCTACATTGAACAAGGTGAAAAAATAGGTAGCTTTAATGAGTTGCCAGCTTTTCACGTCAACCGTTTTACTGAAAAGCCCAACCGTGAAACAGCAGAAACTTTTTTATCTACGGGACGCTTTAGCTGGAATAGTGGCATGTTCGTTTTTCGGGCAGGGGTTGTTCTCAAGGAACTACATACCCATGCTCCAGAAATTATCGAACCTTTAGAACAACATGGCCCTGATATCTACCCCCAGTTGCCTAAGAAGAGTATAGACTATGCGCTAATGGAAAAGACAACTCTAGCATACGTTTTGCCAGTTGATTTTGGTTGGGATGATTTAGGAGATTGGAATGCGATCGAACGCTTACTGAAGACAGAAGAGACTCCGAATGTGGAACTCGCTACCCATATAGGGCTGGATACGCAGGGAGCGATTATTTATGCCTCAAATCCAGAAGATGTAGTTGTTACCATTGGTTTAGAGGATGTGGTGATTGTGCGCGATCGCAATGTCACTCTTATTGTTAAAAAAGAACGTACCCAGGAAATCAAGCAGATCCTCAAAATTCTCCAAAGCGATTCCCGATTTACCGACCTGCTATAAAAGTTAAAACCCTTGGCAGAGGCGAAAAAGCCTATTTTTCCATTATAACTTGACTGTCGAAAAGCAGAGCATTGGACATGGGGCATGGGTCATTGGGTATTGGGAAAATTCTTTCCTTGTCCCCCTC